>NZ_JBSFNO010000004.1:0-285781 GCF_053981095.1 Nocardia sp. NPDC003693 | reverse complement strand
TTCGGCTCCACCGACCGCGATGCCCGGGTCGAACACGCCTGGGCCGACACGCACTCGACGACGCGCTCCCGCGCCGGCGGGGCCGCCACCGAAGGAAAGACGATGCGCGCGTGGGCGAATCAGCTCAGACGCAGTGCGTCCAGGATCATCGGCCGCGACGTCGCCAGCGCCTGCTGCCAGTACGGCCAGGTGTGTGTACCCTGCCCGATATCCACCCGCGCGCCGATACCGAGCGCGTTCGCCCGGCCCCGGAAGATCTGGGCCGCGGCCATGGTCATGGTCTCGAGTCCCATGGCGTTGATGGTGTTGCCGAATCCGAAGCGCAGATCCGCGGGCCCGGGCACGCCGTTGCCGGACCAGACGTAGGTCGGCAGTCCGCGTAGCCGCTCGGCCTGCACGGTGGCGTCGTTGCGCGCCCACGCCGGATCACCGGCCGGGCCCCACATGTCGTCCATGTTGAACCGGCCCTCGTCCCACATGGCCGCGCGCATGCCTTCGCTCCAGGCCGGGAAGGTCGGATTCACGTATCCGGAGAACGATCCCGCGAACTTGAACTGATCGCGATGATTGGCCGCCAGGATCAGGGCGGCATTACCGCCCATGGACGCGCCCACAATGGCGTTATTGGTGCGCGAAACCCCGTACTTCGCCAGGAAATTGGGGAGTTCCTTGGTCAGGAACGTCTCCCACCGATAGGTGGCGCCCTGCTTGTTCGTGCTGCTCGGGCGGCGCCAATCGGTATAGAAGCTGGAGTGGCCGCCGACCGGGAAAACCAGGGTGACATTGTCGCCCGCGAATTGGCGCAGGGCGTCGGTGTCGCTTACCCATTGGCTGTGGTCACCGGGCGCGCGCAGGCCGTCGAGCAGATACAGCGCCGAACTGCCGCCGCGCGCGGCCCACTGCACCTGCACCTTGATCGAGCCCATGCTGGAGGGAACCCAGAGTTCCTCGTAACCACCGGCCGGGGTGCGCAGCACCGGTCCGTGCGCGGGTGCGGCCACCGCCGTGCCGATTCCGGCCGAGGAGACGAGAACGCCCGCCGCGAGCACGGTTCCGGCCCGATACGCCCACCCCCGGCCGCCGCGTGCCTTCCCGTTCCGAGTTGTCGTTCCCACCGGATTACCTCCTGCGTTATCCCCCGGTAAAAATACCGAATCCGACCGAATTGCGCTGTCGCTCAGCCCAATCTGTCTACTACACGCCAGAATTCGATAGTCCGGGGGTACCGCGGCGGCGCTATTGCACCGAGCGCTCCGACATTTGCGCCATGATCGCTGTCCCCACCCAGCGGCGCAGATATACCCGGAGTTCGTCATCGGTGCGCGGTGGATTTCCCGGGGAGACGAAGAAGGACTGCATGGTGCGCAGTGCGAATTCGACCAACCCGTTCAGCGACGGTTCGTCGTAGCCGAAACGTTCCCAGTCCACATCGAAGCGACCGATCATGTTCATGCCGAACTGCTGCGCCGCCTCGGAGGTCATCTCCTCGGGGTGCGCATTGACCGAGGTTGGCGAGAGCACGATGCCCAGGTGCGGGGTGCGGCGCACTTCGGCGAGGGTGAAGACGATCGCCTCGGTCATGGCCTCGGCGGGATCGGAGATGCCGCGCACCTGCGCGGTGAGCCGGTCCAGGAAGCCGCTGACCGAGGCGATCGCCGAAGCCTGCATGAGCGCGGCGGCACTCGGGAAGTACCGGTACACGGTCTGCCGGATGACCCCGAGCGACTCCGCCACGTCGGCGATGCTGATCTCGGCCCCCGTGCGGCCGATCAATTCCACTGCCGCAGCGACGATTCGGCGTGATGCCTCGTCGTCGTTCTCCGGCGGACTCCCGCCCCACCCGCGCCTTCTCGCCACTGCCCGACGCTACCAGGGCCGATGCCGTTCGCGGTGTCGGGGATTCTGCTCGGCCGCGCCGATTGTTATCATACACATGAGACGTTCCGTGTATGGTCGCGTTGATTCGGAGCATCCGAGCCGAACCAGCAGCCCCAGCCCACGTCGGGAAAGACGAGGTACCGCCGACAATGACCGATCTGATAGTGCGCAAGCTGACCTTCGCGTTCGAGGACCACGACGTGCCGTTCCTGTGGAATCAGGAGAACCCGGCCTTCTCCGCCATGGCGAACGCGGTCTCGTTCCTGGCCATCGGCTTCGAGAAGATGATCGTGAAGACGATCCTGCAGGCCAAGCCCAAGTTCACCGACGCCGAAGTGGCCGAGGAGGCCGATGCCTTCATGCGTCAGGAGGGCCAGCACTCGACCGCGCACCGCGGGCACGTGCGCGGGCTGATCAAGCGCTGGCCGGGCCTGCAGGAAACCCTCGACGAGGTGGTCGGCGAATTCGACCTGCTGGTCAAGAACACGCCGCTGGAATACCGGCTCGCCTACACCGCGGACCTCGAGGCCACCTTCACCTCGGTCTTCAAGCTCATGCTCGACAACGACTCGACGCTGTTCGCCCCCGGCGACGACCGCGTGTCCTCGCTGTTCATCTGGCACTTCGTCGAGGAGGTCGAGCACCGCAGTTCCGCGCTCATCATCTTCGACTCGCTGGTCGGTAGCGACGTCTACCGCATGCGCAAGGCGCCGTCGATCTTCAAGCACGTCATGGACGTCATCCGCATCGCCTGCGAGGGCTTCAACAAGCATGTGCCGCTGGAGGATCGCGGCGTCGACGCCATGGCCATGTTCGCCTCGTACCGCCACATGCAGCGCCTGCGCCGGGTGGTGCCGTGGCTCGAGGCGCACGACAACGGCCCGATGCCGCGCGCGTTCGACGACCTGAACCTGCGCGAGCAGCTCATCGCCCTGCGCGGTGTCATCCGCAGCCAGCTGCCCAAGCACAACCCCAAGTACGAGGCCCTGCCCGCGCTCGCCGACGTGTGGTTCGAGCGCTACGAGGCCGGATACGATGTGACGCAGTGGTATACGGCCGATAGCACCAAGTCCGAGGTGCGCTGATGTCCGATCGCTGTACCCCCACCTTCGACGAGCTGTCGAAGGCCCTCGGCTTCACCTGCGAGGAGGCCGGCGGGCTCTTCGAGCTGCGCAGCCCGCTGCACCTGGAGAACTGGACGCTCCCGGTGCTGGAGCTGCTCATCGTGGTCGGCTCGATCCTGGCGCTCGCGCTGGCCGTGGTTCGCCTGCGCCGCAACGGCGATCCGACCAACCTCGTGCTCTGGTTCGGCGCCACCGCGTACCTGTTCATCATCGAGCCGCCGCTGTACTTCCCCGCGGCGTTCGGCATCGAAGAGCACGTGGACACGATGTTCGCGCACAACGTGTTCACGGTGGAATTCATGTGGGGCCGACTACCGCTCTACATCATCGCCATCTATCCGTTCATGGCGACCGTGGCGTACGAGATCGTGCGCATGCTCGGGGTCTTCCATCGCTACGGCGCGTTCCTGGGCGCGGCCTGCGTCGGTTTCGTGCACCACGCGTTCTACGAGATCTTCGATCACATCGGCCCGCAATTGCGCTGGTGGGAATGGTCTCTCGACAACCCGATCAACGCGCCGTTCTTCGATTCGGTGCCGCTGCCGAGCGTGGTGGTCTTCGCCGCGCTGTGGCCGATGTCGCTGGCATTCTGCGTGCGCTGGTTCGTCGGGCGGCAGGTGGACGCGGGTCAGCACTTCACCGGCGTGCAATTGGTCTGGCGCACAGTGGTCATCGGGCTGCTGGCCTCGCTGGGCACCTTCATCCTGCCGCTGCCCGCGACGGTGCTCGGCATGGGCAGCACCACGGTCCGCGGGGTCATCTACGCGGCGGAGCTGGTGCTGATCGCGGTCGTCGCCATTCCGATCCTGTTCCGGCAGTGGCGGATTCTGCGCGGCGGCGAGTCCGGCATCCCGCCGTACACCAACCGTTTCGTGCAGGTCTACAGCGCGCTGTACCTGGTCGTCTTCGCGATCTTCTGGATCACCGCGCTGCCGGACTTCTTCGACGCGGTCGACGGCCGGACCGCCAACGGCGATCCGATCGGCAACCTGTGGTTCACCCTCGCCTGCTTCGTGGTGGCCATCGGATCCGTCGTCGCGGTGTGGACGATTCCCCGGGAGCAGACCCCCGGGGCGGTCACCGCGACGCCGGACGCCGAAAGCTCCAGCGTGGCTTGACAGTACGACCGGGCCCGGCCGTGTGCCGGGCCCGGTCGGTCAGACCGTGAGCCCGCGCCGGACCAGTAGGGGCTCGATCTCGGGCGCCCGGCCCCGGAAGGTCTCGAACGCGGCGAGCGGATCGACCGAGCCGCCGCGCGCGAGCAGTTCGCGCCGGAAGCTCTCGCCCTTCTCGCGCAGGGTGGCGGCGCCGTCCTCGAACCACTGGACGGTGTCCGCGTCCAGCACCTCGCTCCAGATGTAGGAGTAGTAGCCCGCGCCGTACCCGCCGGCGAAGATGTGCGCGAAATAGCCGGTGCGGTAGCGCGGCGGAATCGTCGAAAGCGCCAGTCCCGCTTTACGAAGCGCCTGCTCCTCGAAGGTCTCGGCGTCGATGCCCGCCTTGGCGTCGGCCTCGGGCAGCCGGTGCCACGCCCAGTCCAGCAGGGCGGCGGCGAGGTATTCGACGGTCCGGAAGCCCTCACCGAAACGCTCGGCCGCGGCCAGCCGCTCGACCAGGTCGGCCGGGATCGGAGCACCGGTCTCGACGTGCCGGGCGTAGTTGACCAGCACCGTCGGATGCGACATCCACATCTCGTTGACCTGCGACGGGAACTCGACGAAGTCGCGGGGCACCTCGGTGCCGGAGAAGAACGGGTACCGGACGTCGGAGAAGAGCCCGTGCAGGGCGTGCCCGAACTCGTGGAAGAGCGTGCGCACGTTGTCCCATGTCAGCAGTGCCGGTTCGCCTTCCGGCGGCTTGACGATGTTGAGGTTGTTCACCACGACAGGGCGCTGGTCGAGCAGTCGCGACTGGCTCACGAGCTCGTTCATCCAGGCCCCGCCGCGTTTGGAGGGCCGGGTGAAGAAGTCGCCCAGGAACAGCCCCAGCGGGGAGCCGTCCGCGTCGAACACCTCGAAAACCCGGACCTCCGGGTGATATCCGCGCAGGTCCGGACGCTCCCGCACGGTGATGCCGTAGGCGAGCCCCGCGGCGAAGAACACCCCGTCCCACAGCACCCGCTCGAGTTCGAGGTAGGGCCGCAGCGCCTCGGCGTCGACCGAGAACCGCTCGGCCCGAACCTTTTCCGACCAGAACTGCCAGTCCCACGACCGCAGCTCGGCCCGCTCGTCCGCATCGGCCCGCATGGCCGCGGCCAGGTCCCCCGCCTCCCGTTCGGCGTTGGCAACCGCCGGCGGGACCAGCCGCGCCAGCATCTCCTCGACGGCCGGGGCGGTCTTGGCGGTCTGGTCGGCGACCGCGTACGAGGCGTGGTCGCCGTACCCCAGCAGCGCGGCCCGCTCCGCGCGGATGGCGGCCATCCGGACCGCGAGCCCCGCGTTGGCCCCGTGCTCCCCGAACCCGCGCCCCAGCGACGCCGACATGACCCGCTCCCGCACGCCCGGGTCGGCCAGCTCGGCCAGGATCGGCTGGTTGGACACGTTCTGCAGGCTCAGCGCCCACTTGCCCGCGTGCCCGAGCGACCGCGCGTTCTCCGCCGCCGCCGCGACCGCCGCCGCGCCCAGTCCCGCCAGCTCCGCCTCACTGTCCAGGACGAGCGTCGCGGCGTTGGTGGCGGCCAGGTTGTTCTGCCCGAATTCGGTACTCGCGGCCGCCAATTCGGCGTTCAGCTCCCGCAACCGAGCCTGCTGCCCGGCGTCGAGGCGTGCTCCGGCCCGCACGAACCGCAGGTGATACTGCTCGATCAGCCGTACTTCCTCGGGCCCCAGCCCGAGCCGGTCCCGCTCGGCGTACAGCGCCTCGATCCGCGCGAACAATTCGGGGTCCAGGTGGATGGCGTCCCGGTGCGCGGCCAGCAGCGGCGAGATCTCCGCCTCGATCTCCTCGATACGCGGGCTCGAGTCGGAGGACGATCGGTTGAAGAACACGTTGGCCACCCGGGTCAGCACCGCCCCCGACCGCTCCAGCGCCTCGATCGTGTTGGCGAAGGTGGGCGCGTCCTCGGTCCGGGTGATGGCCGCGACCTCGACCAGCTGCACCGCCATTCCCCGCTCGAACGCGGGCAGGTAGTGCTCCTCGTCGATCACCGCGAAATCCGGAAGCTCGTACGGGAGCGTGCTGCGCTCGAAGAACGGGTTGATCGTCATGGTTTCCACCTTAGGGTGCGAGTGGGGCGCGGCCGGGACAGTGATAACGGCGGCGGGGTAATCGCCCATACCAGTTGCGGGCGTCGATCGCCGTCAATTCACCCGAAGTCAGGAGCATCGTGCACAGACCGTTCGAACTCTGCTCGATCGACATCGCGGTCGGAAAGCTCAGTCTGCGAGAGATCGAAATCGGCATGACCTACGGCGGCCTGATCGAAGGCCGGCCCAGCCGAACGGTGAACGACAGCTTGATCGAACGGCTGGCTCGGTCGAGGAGTCACCGGGAGGACAGAATTCACGTCGTGCCACCCGAGCGGACAATCGAGGACGGCCGGGAGTATCTGCCGCCCGTGCGCTGCGTGGCCTACTTCGAGGGGCCCTGTACCTCGAACAACACCGAAGATTGGGTCTACAGCCACCTGACGGTCGGCTGGTTCCAGCAACCGTGCGGCACAGCGCTGATCAGTCCGGAGGCCGTCACCCGGATGTACAACCTGCCGTGGCTCACGCTGGCGACCGATGTGCTGTGGCACGACCTGTAGCCGCGCCCCGCGACGCGACTCCGGTACCCGATCCACGTGCGTCGCGAGGCCCCACTTTGCGGGGGTTGCATTTGAAAGTGTCGCTTGGATAACGAAATAGGTATGTTGTCAGCTACGGTCGCCCTGCGAAGTGGGCGCGTCCGCCCCCGGTATAGCCGACAGGATTGACGAAAACCTCTATGGCCGTGTTGTTTCTATGGATTTTGGCGCCTCTGCTAGTACTCGCCGTCGGGGCGGCGGCCTATGTGGCGGTGCGATGGCGTGGTGAGACGGCGCGCGCGGATGAACTGGAAGCGCGTACCGCTGAGTGGGAAAATCTGCTGGATCAGGTTGCCCGCAAGACTCTTCCGTCCGTCACCGAGGCCATCCGCCGCCCGGGTCTGCCGATCACCGCACCGGAAATCGGTCCCAACCTGGAGAATTCCACCTTCATCGGCACGCTGCGCCAAGCCGTGCAGTATCACGCCGATGACCTCCGTATGCTCTGCGCCGAAGTCGCCGATCAGGCGCGGCGCGAGATCGAAGTTCAAGCTCAGCAAGCCATCACCAACGCCGAGCACTCCGTTCGCGCTCAGGCGCAGCAGGCTTCGCAGGATGTGACGGGCGCCGCCGTGCGCTCGTTCGGCACGTCCGTCGTGAGCCTCGGCGCCGACGTCGGCAAGGTGGTGAGTGCCGCGCTGCGCGAACACCGTGATGACGCGGTGTACGAGACGCTCATTCGCATCGATCACAGTGTGCAGCAGATGATTCGCCAGGCGCAGTCCTACGTGATCGTCAGCGGTGGTCTCCCCGGCCGGCGCTGGCCGCAGCAGTCCGTCACCGATGTCGTCGGCGGCGCGACCGGTCGCGTACGCGATTACCTGCGTGTACGCACCGCGCATGCCGATCGCGTGGTGGCGAGTCGCGTGGTCGAACCGCTGGTGCACACCGTGGCCACGCTGCTCGACAACGCGCTGCGCTATTCGCCTCCGACGTCGTTCGTGGACGTCAGTTTTCAAGAAGGCCACCACGGCGTCACCATTCTGATCGACGACGCCGGCGTGCGCATGAATCCCGAACAGCTCGAGGATGCCCGCCGCGTGCTCGCGGGCGAACGGGCCGTGGACATTCTCGAATTGGGCCCCGCGCCCAAGATCGGTTTCCCCAGCATCGCGGCACTGGCGCGACGCTATGGATTCAACGTCTACGTGGACGCCCCCAACGCGTACGGCGGTGTGCGGGCGATGGTCTACATCCCCGAAACCCTGTTGGTGGCACCGCAGGACGTCAAGGAGCAGCCGGTGGCGATCCCGCAGGCTGCCGTGCAGGTGGACGAGCAACTCGTCGAGGATGCCGAGATCGCGGCGGCGCTGACCGCCAGCGGGCTGACTCGCCGGCGGCGGCGCACGGTGGTGCAGTCGGGTACCCAGACGCCCGTGCTGCATTCCGCTCCCGCTCCCGCGCCCACTCCCGCTCCCACCTTGCAACTCGCCCGGCCCGATATCGCGGTGGCGTGGCACAACGGTTCGGTCAGCGGCCGGGTCGCCGCGGCCGAAGCCGACCAGACCGAAGGGAAGATCTCGTGAATTCACCGATAGTGACCGATGCGCACGCAGTTGTCGCGGACCCCGTCGACGGCTCCAATCGGCTGGGCTGGCTACTAGCCGAACTCGATATCCCCGGTGTGCGTTTCGGGGTGCTGCTGTCCGAGGACGGCCTGCGCATCGCGCACTCGGGCAATATCACCAAGGACAATGCCGAGCGCTTCGCCGCCGCGGCGTCGGGTCTGCGGTCGCTCGGTAAGGCGCTCTCCGAATTCTGCGGTGGCCCACAGGACAACGTGCGCCAGAACGTCACCGAGTACGACGAGGGCATGATCTTCATTACCGCTGCCGGCGAGGGCGCGGTCATCGGCGTTTCCGCCACCCTCGAAGTCGATGTGGCGCTGGTCGCCCACCGGCTCAACGAGCTCGCCGCGCGGGTCGGGCACGAGCTCGGCGCGATACCGCGCGGCGCCGCCCGGCCATGACCGGATCGCGGCGTGATCCGGATCTGGTCCGGGCTTACGTGCGCACGGGTGGGCGCTCGCGTCCCACCCGGGTCCTGGACCTGGTGACGGTGATCGTCGCCGCCGACAGTCCCCTGCAGGGCGGTTCGCCCGATGCCCGGCGCATCTTCGCGCTGTGCCGCAGTGCGTTGTCGCTGGCGGAGATCGCCGCCCATCTCGACCTGCCGCCCTCGGTGGTGAAGATCGTCGTCGCGGATCTGCTCGACAGCGGTCACCTGATAACCCGGACGCCCGCACACACCCTGCCGGACGTCAGCCTTCTAGAAGAGGTACTGAATGGGCTTCGCGCCCTTGCGGTCTGAGTCCGCTCAACCGCACGAGTCGGGCATTGATTATCTGCCCAGCACCGTCGTCAAGTCGGTGAAGCTCCTGGTGGCAGGAAGCTTCGGCGTCGGCAAGACGACCTTCGTCGGCAGCGTGTCGGAGATCAAGCCGCTACGCACCGAGGAGACCATCACCGAAGCCAGTGTCGGCGTGGACGATCTGGCCGGACTACGGAACAAGTCGACAACGACGGTGGCCATGGATTTCGGCCGCGTCACGCTCAATCCGCAACTGGCCCTGTATCTCTTCGGTACGCCGGGCCAGCAGCGCTTCGTCCCGCTCTGGGAGGAATTGGCCCTCGGCGCGCTCGGCGCGCTGGTGCTGGTGGATACCCGGCGCATCGAACAGTCCGACGAGGTGCTCTCGGTGCTGGAACAGCGCGGGGTGCCCTACGCGGTGGCGGTCAATCAATTCGAAGGCGCACAGCGCTTTCCGCTCGCCGAGGTGCGCGACGCGCTCGATCTCGCCGATGAAACTCCGTTGACCTCGCTGGATGCCCGCGATCGGCGCACCTGCGTGGAGGCGCTCATCACCCTCGTCGAATACCTGTTCCACTCGCGTCAGGAGTCACGCATTTGACCACGTCGACCGGTCCGGCCCCGCTCATCGACGGTGCTCGTTTCGCGCTGTACGACCCGGAGTTCGCCGCCGATCCGCATCGCTGGTACCGCGAAATGCGCAGTCGCTTCGGCTCTCTGGTGCCGGTGGAATTGGCGCCCGGAATCACCGCCACGCTGGTGATCGGCTATCACGACGCGGTCCGGATTCTCAACGATCCCGATCACTTCCCCGCCGATCCACGCATCTGGCAGCAGGACATTCCCGCGGACTGCCCCGTCAAGCCGATGATGGAGTGGTATCCCAACGTGCTGCGCAATGCCGGTGCGGCGCACTGGCGTTACCGCCAGGCCAATGTAAGCGCCGTGGACGGCGTGGATCTGCACGGCCTGCACGCCATCGTCGAGCGCGAGGCGATTCCGCTCATCAATACCTTCTGCGAGACCGGCGCAGCCGAGTTGATCAGCCAGTACGCCTTCCCGCTGGTGTTCGCCGGCTTGAACGAAATGCTGGGCTGCCCACCGGAAATCGGTCAGCGGGTGGCGGCGGGCATGGCGGCGCTGTTCGATTCGGTGGACGAGAACGCCGAACTCGGTATGCAGATGCTCAGCGGGGCGCTGCTGGAACTCATCGATCTCAAGCGCCGCGAGCCCGGCAACGACATGGTGACCCGGCTGCTGCAGCACGACGCCGGTCTCGACGACACCGAGATGCTGGCGAACATCATCAGCATCTACGGCGCCGGCCTCGAGCCGCAGCAGAATCTGATCATCAACACCCTGCGCCTGATCCTCACCGACGACCGCTTCGCCGGTGACGTGCTCGGCGGAAGTCTCTCCACGCGTGACGCTTTGGACGAGGTGCTCTTCAACGATCCGCCCATGGCGAACTTCGCCATCTCCTATCCGCGCCAGCCGATGTTGGTCAACGGCATCTGGCTGCCCGCGCACCAGCCGGTCGTCATCAGTCTCGCCGGATGCAACAACGATCCCGCCATCGCGGGCGGTGAGCGCATCGGAAATCGCTCTCATCTGGCCTGGAGCCTGGGAGCGCATGCCTGCCCGGCGAAATCGGTGGCGTCGCTGGTCGCCCAGGAGGCCATCGATCAGCTGCTCGATGCGCTCCCCGAGTTGCGCTTGGCCGTTCCGGTTGATGAATTGTCTTGGCGGCCCGGTCCTTTCCATCGGGCGCTGGCGGGTCTGCCGGTCACGTTCCCGGCGTGCCCGCCGTTGAACGTGAAGTAGGAGAACAACCTAGTGACGATCGAACCCCTGGCGCTGGATCTGACCGGTGTCGACATTCAAGGCGAGAACGCCCGCATTCGTGCGCGCGGACCGGTGACCCTGGTCGAGCTCATGGGCGTGCCCGCCTGGTCGGTGACCGATGCCGATATCCTCCGGCGCCTGCTGGCCGATCCCCGCGTGTCCAAGGATCCGGCGCAGCACTGGGCGGCGTTCATCAACGGCGAGGTCACCCCGGAGTGGCCGCTGTTCCCGTGGGTGGCCGCGACCAACATGTTCACCGCCTACGGCGCCGATCATCGTCGCCTGCGCAAGCTCGTGTCCCCCGCGTTCACGCACCGCCGCACCGTGGCGCTGCGCCCGCGCATCGAGGAGCTGGTGACCACGCTGCTGGATCGGCTCGCCGAGACGCCCGCCGGTGAGATCGCGGATCTGCGTGAGGGTTTCGCCTACCCGGTGCCGATCCAGGTGCTCACCGAGCTGATGGGCGTGCCCGAGGATCGCGAGCCCGCGCTGCGCGTCTGCGTGGCGCGCTTCTTCGACACCGAGATCACGCCCGAGGCGGCCGGGGCGAACTACGTCGAAATGTTCGGTCTCATCGAGGATCTCGTCGCGCACAAGCGGGACAATCCCGGTGACGACATGATCAGCGTGCTGATCGCGACGCGGGACGAGGACGGCGAGCGGCTGACCGAGAAGGAGATGGTCGACACGCTCATGCTCGTCATCAACGCCGGGCACGAGACGACGGTGAATCTGCTCGATCAGGCGATCTATTCGCTGCTCACCCATCCCGAGCAACTGGCCGCGGTGCTGGACGGCACGGTGAGCTGGGACGACGTCATCGAGGAGACCCTGCGCTACGAGTCCCCGGTGGCGCACCTGCCGCTGCGCTACGCGGTGGAGGACATCGAGATCGACGGGTTCCACATCGCCAAGGGCGAGGCCATTCTCGCCTCCTACGCCGCGGCGGGCCGCGATCCGAAGGTGCACGGCGACAGCGCAGAAGCCTTCGACATCACCCGGGTGAACAAGGATCACGTGGCCTTCGGGCACGGCGCGCACCACTGCATCGGCGCGCCCCTGGCGCGCCTGGAGGCGGCCATCGCGCTGCCCGCGCTCTTCGCGCGCTTCCCGGAGTTGCGCTTCGCCACCGATCCGGCCGAACTGGCCCCGGTGATCGGCTTCATCTCCAACGGTCACCGCGCATTGCCGGTGCACCTGAGCGCGAACTGATCCGCGTGATCGACCGCTGACGCGACTCGGGCCCGGCAACCTGCCGGGCCCGAGTCGTCTGCGCGGGTGGTGCGTCAGGCCACGAAGAGCTTTCCGATCAGGGAGTTCACGGCCGAGACGAGGTCACCGATGAAATTCGGGATCATGTTCTGCTCCTTCACGACGAGGGGTACGGGTTACGAACGACGTGGCCCGGCGATGGCGACATCACCGGACCGACTGTTTCCTATTCGTTGCCGAACCCGGGAAGGATGTCGGTCGGTTCGCACACCCGGTGTGCTAGCCGATACCGCTGGTCAGCGGGGTTTCGGATTACCAGCGCGGCGTGCGCGCGCTGATGGCACGATTTCGACCATGACCGTGGACTACTACGACCTCGGGAACTATTCACGTCCGGTGACCACCACCGCCCCCGGCGCGCAGCTCTGGTTCGATCGCGGCCTGGTGTGGACCTACGCCTTCAATCACGAAGAGGCCGTGCGCTGTTTCGAGCGCGCCCTCGATCACGATCCCGGCTGTGCCATGGCGTACTGGGGCATCGCCTACGCGTCGGGACCCAATTACAACAAGCCGTGGGAATTCTTCGACGAGAAAGAACTCGCCGATACCGTCGAGCGCACCCACGCCGCTGCACAGCGCGCGGTCGCGCTGGCGGCCTCGGCGGCTCCGGTGGAGCGCGCGCTCATCGGCGCGCTGGCCGCGCGCTATCCCGGTAGCGTGCCCGAGGGCGACGGCTCGGTGTGGAATCTCGGCTACACCGATGCCATGCGCACCGTATACCGGGAATTCCCGGACGATCTCGACGTGGCCGCGCTGTTCGCGGACGCGCTGATGAACCTGACGCCGTGGGGCCTGTGGGTACGGGACGCCGGCGCCGACCCGGGCCCACACACCCTGGTCGCGGGCCCGAATACGCTGGAGGCCAGGGCCGCCCTCGACGCGGCGCTCGCCACCGCGGCCGGGCACACCCATCCCGGCGCGCTGCACCTGTACCTGCATCTGATGGAGATGTCCCCGATGCCGGAAGCCGCGCTCACGGTGGCGGATCGGCTGCGCGGGCTGGTGCCCGATGCCGGTCACCTCGAGCACATGCCGTCGCACCTGTACGTGCTGTGCGGTGATTACCGAGCGGTGGTGGCGGCGAACGAGTCGGCCTACCGCGCGGACGAGAAATTCGTGCGCGCGGCCGGGGCGGTCAATTTCTACACCCTCTATCGCGCGCACAATCTGCACTTCCAGATCTACGGCGCGATGTTCCTGGGGCAGTCGGCGACCGCGCTGGCCGCTGTCACACGGCTCGAGGACGCCATCCCCGAGGAGTTGCTGCTGGTCCCCTCGCCCCCGATGGCGGATTGGCTCGAGGGCTTTCTCGGGATGCGCGTGCACGTGCTGATCCGGTTCGGGCTCTGGGAGCAGCTGATCGACCTGCCGCTGCCCGCCGATCCGGACCTGTACCGCGTGAGCACCGCGATGCTGCACTACGGCAAGGGAATCGCGTACGCGGCCACCGGCGATCTGCCCGCCGCCCTGGACCAGCAGCGGCACCTGCGCGCGGCCACCGCGCGCGTCCCCGCCACCCGGACCCTGTTCAACAACACCTGCCAGGATCTGCTCACCATCGCCGCCGCCATGCTCGAGGGCGAACTGCGGTACCGGGAAGGCGACCACGACAGCGCTTTTCGCGCGCTGCGCCGTTCGGTCGAGCTCGACGACGCCCTGCCGTACGACGAGCCCTGGGGCTGGATGCAGCCGACCAGGCATGCCCTGGGCGCCCTGCTCCTGGAACAGGGCCACGTCACCGAGGCCGAGGCGGTCTATCGCGCCGATCTCGGCCTGGACGACACCCTGCCCCGCGCCTGCCAGCATCCAGGCAACGTCTGGAGTCTGCACGGATATCACGAATGCCTCACCCGCCTGGGCAAATCCGGTGAAGCGCGCATAGTCGCCCAGCAACTGCGACTGGCCGCCGCGGTGGCGGATGTCCCCATCGAGGCGTCCTGCTTCTGCCGCACGGCCGACCCCGGCGAACCCTGCTGCTCGAGCTAGCACCGGTACCGCGTGTGTTCCACGTGAATCCCCAAGGCCCGCCGCGCTCGACGAGTGCGGCGGGCGGGTGGGGTGGTGTGGGGGCCGGCGGTCAGGCCGCCGCGGCGGACTTCAGGGCGCGCAGGGCCTCGTCCGGATTCTCGATGTCGATGACCAGGCGGGTGAACTCGTTGCCCGCCAGATCGATGCGCAGGGCGTGGCCGCCGAAGAGGGTGTCCCAGAACTCCTTGCGGCCCTTGCCCCGGAAGGTCCCGGCGGCGATGACGCCGGGGAAGAAGGCGCCGACGCGGAACCACGGGGGCCGCATGTCGACGCCGGCCAGGTCTATCGAAGTGATCTGCGAGAGGTCGAAGGTGACCTCTTCACGGAGCGCGAGCACGCGGTGGGCTCCGGTTACGTGGACCGTCACGGTGGTTCCGGTGAGTTCCAGCTCGACCATGTCGCAACCTCTTTCGCCGACGTCTTCAACCTCCCTCCACAGTGCCGTGCGGTCCTTGTCAAAGCCTGAGCGTTTACTGGGAGTTCTCTCAGGTTCGGCACGGATTCGGGCAAATCCACCGTCGCAGTGCCCGAATCCGACTGATCGGTCGCTGAAAATGCTCGGTCGCCCGGGCGTGTTCACCCGTGCCGAGCGGTCTCGGATTCGCGTGCGGAATCCACCTCTGCCAGCGGTAACGGCGCGCCGCCCAACTGCCGCAACAGATCCGCCGTGGTTTCCACGGTGCCGCAGCGGCGGGCCACGTAGTTCAGGGCCATGAGGTGTTCGTCACGGCTGAAATCGGCGGTCGCGTCCAGGGCCAGGAACGGGCGGACATCGGTCATGAACGCCTCGGCGGCGCTGAGCATGCACCCCATGTGGGTGTACACGCCGGTGATCATCAGGTGGTCGCGGTGGTAGTAGCCGAGCAGCTCGCGCAGATCGGTGCGCTGGAACGCGGAGTACCGCCACTTGGTGACCTGGATGTCGCGGGGGTCCGGCGGCAGCTCGGCCACCACCTCGGTCTCCGGGCCGTCGCTCATCCCGCTGCCCCAGAAGTCGGCGAGAATGCCGCGCCGCGAAGGGTGCTGATCACCGGGCTGCATGGTGTACACCACGGGAATGCCCAGCTCGTGACAGCGCCGGCGCAGCGCGTCGATATTGCGGACGAGGGTGCTCGCCGGTTCCTGGTCGGCGTCGTAGGCCGAGAGGAAGTACTGCTGCATATCGTGAATGAGCAGGGCCGAGCGGGTGGGATCGAGGAGCCAGTCCACCCGGTTGGGTTCCACCTCGTCGGCGGTGGGCATGGCGTAGGGCGCGATCGGTGGGATGGGCAAGACAGCCTCCGGGTCGTCGGGTGCGTGCGTGCTGGTGACTGATGCGCGGGGTCAGGCGACGGACAAGGGCAGATCCGAGATGCCGAGCGGGCCCAGGATGCGCCCGAATTTGCCGGTGGTCTCGGCCAATTCGGCGGCCGGATCGGATTCGGCGACGATGCCGCCGCCCGCGTGCGCGAGCAGGCTGCGGCCGTCCGCGGCCAGTTCCGCGCAGCGAATGCTGACCATCCACTCGCCGTCGCCGGCGGCGTCGCACCAGCCCAGCGTTCCGGCGTAGAAGCCCCGATCGCCTTCGAGTTCGGCGATCAGCCGGGCGGCCGGCGCGGTGGGGGTGCCGCAGATGGCGGGGGTGGGATGCAGGGCGGCGGCCAGCTCCAGCGCGGAGGGACCGTCGGCGGGGACGACGGCGGTGATCGGGGTGCCCAGGTGCCACATCTCCGGGGTGCCGGTCAGTTCGGGCGTCTCGGGGGTGTGCACGGCGGTGCAGCGGTCGCGCAGGACACCACCCACCTGGTCCACCACGTAGCGATGCTCGTGCCGATCCTTCGACGAGGCGAGCAGGGTGTCGGCCGCGATCCGGTCGGCGCCGGGATCGCCCGCGCGCCGGGCGGATCCGGCCAGCGGGTGACTCAGGACGGCATCGCCGACGCGTTCGATGAGCACCTCCGGGCTCGAGCCCACCAGGTGCCTACCCCGGTACGCCGCCCCCGCCGCGGACAGATCCACCAGGAAGCCGTTGCCCACCGGATCGGTCGACACCAGCAGGTCGAGCAGTTCTCCCGGCGTGATCGGCCGGTCCGAGCGTGCGCGAATCGCCCTGGCCAGCACCACCTTCGACAGCGGATGCGCGGGATCGGCGAGCAGCCGCACGGCCGCGGCCACATGCCGCACATGGGTCTCCGGCGACGGGAAGGCGGCGTCGATCTCGAAGTCCGGCAGCGCGTTCGGGGCCTGGGCCGGATACGGGGTCGCGGTGATCGAGATCGATTCCGGCGCGAACAGCGCGGCGGGCGCGCCCACCGCGAACGGCAGCGCGCCCACGATATGACTCACCTCCCCCGCGCGCAGTGCCGCCGCCGCGTCGCCCGCCGTGTGGAACACGCGGCCGACGCCGTGCGCGATCACCGTGCGATGTGGTCTGGCCAGCACGAAGGCGGGCTCCGAAGCTGAGATGGCAGAAATGGCAATCATCCTCTCGAATCACATGTCGAGCGTGGCTCCGCCGTCGACCCGCAGGTCGTGCATGGTGATGTGGCGGGCGTCCTCGGAGACCAGAAAGCGGACCGCCGCGGCGATATCGGCGGGTGCGGCGATGCGCCGCAGGGGAATTCCGAGGCGGTAGGCCCCGGGATCGCCGTCGAGCAGGCTCGCTCGGGCGGCAGTGCTCAGGGGGGACGGGCCGGCCGGGGCCGCCGGATCGAGCGGGTCGCCCGGATACAGCCCGCGCAGCATGTCGGTGTCGGTGGAGCCCGGGGAGACCAGATTCACCCGGACGCCGTGCGGGGCCACCTGCAGGGCCAGGGCCCGGGTGAAGGCGGTGGCCGCGGCCTTGGACGCGCAGTAGGCGGCCATGCCCGACCGCGGGGTGCTCGCGGCGTTGGAGGACACGACGACGATGGAACCGCGCCCGGCGGCGACCATCTCGCGGGCCGCGCGCTGGGTGACGTGCACGGTGCCACCGGCGTTGACCGCGAGCGAGCGCTCCCAGTCCTCGGGTGAGATGTCCAGTGCGGAACCGGCGTGCATGACTCCCGCCGCGTGCACGAGAACGTCGGGCACCCCGACATCGGCGATCAGCCGATCGAAGGCCACGCCCACCGCCGCGCGATCGGTGATGTCGATCCGCGCGGACCGCACGATCGCCTCGTGCGCGGCGTCCAGATCACCGGCGATCTCGTGCACGCGGGCGTCGCGGTCCCACAGCGCGATGGCCCGGGCCCCGGGCGCGAGCGCGGTCGCCACGGCCGCCCCGATACCCGCCGCGGCGCCGGTGACCACGACCAATGGCGCACCCGATTCGATCATGAACATAAGGTTAGCCTAACCTGATAAGAATGTGGGGCGCTCGTCTTCGGTGCGCTCCGGGCCACCCGGCGCACCGCCCGTTCTTCACGAAAAGAGGTGCACCACAATGCCATCGACCGTGCTCAACGGCTTCACCCCGTGGCCTCCGGCCGCCGCGCACCGGTACCGGGAACAGGGTTGCTGGACCGGCGAGACCTTCGGCGACGTGCTCACCGCCCGCGCCGCCGCCACCCCGGACGCCGTGGCCGTACTCGATGCCGGCAATCGCTGGACCTACGCCGAACTCGACCACCGGTCGCGCACGCTGGCGACGGGCTTGGCGCGTCTCGGAATCGCCCGGGACGACCGGGTTCTCGTGCAGCTGCCGAACCGCGCCGAGTTCGTGGAGGTGATCTTCGCGCTGTTCCGGCTCGGCGCGCTGCCGGTGTTCTGCCTGCCCGCGCATCGGCAGGCGGAGCTGACCCCCATCGCCGTCGCGAGCGGCGCGACCGCCATGATCACCGCCGGTACCCACCAGCGTTTCGACCATGCGGCCCTGGCGGATTCGATCCGCGCGGAGGTCGGCACCCTGCGTCACGTCCTCGCGGTCACCGACGAGTCGGACACCCTGCCCGCCGGGGTACACGACCTCGCCGACTTCCGGGACGAACCGGGCCCGCTGCCCGTACTCGACGCGAGCGCCGTCGCCTTCCTGCAGCTCTCCGGAGGTAGCACCGGGATTCCGAAACTCATCCCGCGCACCCACGACGACTACCTCTACAGCGTGCGGCGCAGCGCCGAGATCTGCGAACTCGGTTCGGACACCGTGTATCTCGCCACCCTGCCGGTGGCCCATAACTTCCCGATGAGCTCGCCGGGCATCCTGGGCGCGCTCTGGGCGGGCGGCGCGGTGGCCATGACGCCCGACCCCACCCCCGCCACCGCGTTCGCGGCCGTCGAACGGTTCGGGGTGACCATCACCGGCCTGGTCCCGCCGCTGGCGCGGCTGTGGGTGGAACGGGCCGAAGCCGGTGCGACGCCCGAACTTTCGACCTTGCGGGTGGTCCAGGTCGGCGGCGCCCGCTGCCAGGAGGAGCTGGCCCGGCGTATCGGGCCCGCGCTGGGGGCGACCCTGCAGCAGGTCTTCGGCATGGCCGAGGGGCTGGTCTGCTACACCCGCCTGAATGATCCGATCGACGTGGTGATCGGCACCCAGGGCCGGCCGATGTCCGAGCTCGACGAGGTGCGGGTTGTCGACGAGTCCGGGGCCGACGTCCCGGCGGGCACCGACGGACATCTGATCACGCAGGGGCCGTACACGATTCGCGGCTACTTCGACAACGCCGACGCCGATGCCCGAAGCTTCACCCCCGACGGCTGGTACCGCACCGGCGACGTGGTGCGACTGCGGCCCGACGGCAACATCGTCGTGCAGGGCCGGGCCGGCGACTGGGTCAACCGGGGCGGGGAGAAGGTCTCCGCGGAAGAGCTCGAGGCACAGCTGCTCGACCATCCGGGAATTCGCGATGCCGTGATCATCGGCATGCCCGATCCGGTACTGGGACAGCGCATCTGCGCGTTCGTGCGACCGGCCGACCCGGAGCGGGCGCCGTCGCTGCTGTCGGTGCGATCGTTCGTGCGCGAGCGCGGCGTGGCGGCCTGGAAGATGCCCGACGCCGTGGTGGTGGTCGAGGACTTCCCCGAGACCGGCGTGGGCAAGACCAGTCGCAAGGAACTGCGGCGGCTGCTGGCCGAGGGCGCGCGGGGGCGGTGAGCCGGGCGGTGGCGCGGAACGCCCGGCTCGGTGACCGAGCCCGGCCACCGCGCCGCCGGCGTTCACGACAGGGCTTCGAACCAGGACGCCAGGACCGGATCCGAAGCGAGCGTGGGGAAGTCGATGTGCGCGTGCCCGTCCGCGCGCCACTTCTCCACCAGCGACATGATCCGCACCGAATCCAGGCCGGCGTCCAGGAGATTGGTCTCGGGGGTCAGCTCGGCCGGGTCGATGCCCAGTACCGTTGCCACATCGTCGATCACGTACTGCCGCAGGGCGGTCGTCTCGTTGGTCATCGTCACTCGTCCCGGTCGTAGTCGGCCACGCCGCGCTTCCAATAGCCGGCGATGAGATAATCCTTCGGTCCCACGGTCAGTTCGGTGCGCACCCAGCGGCGCAGCGGGCGCAGGACGCCCGACTCACCGGCCAGCCAGAGGTAGAGCCGTTGTCCGGCGGGCACTTTCACGGTGCGCAGCGCCTGTTCCAGGGCGTCCCCGGTACCCGGCTCGGCCGCGCCGCGATGCACCCAGGTCACCCGCACACCGGCGGGCGCGTCCAGGGGAATCTCCTCCTCGGGGCCGGTGACCTCGATGAAAGCCCAGCCGGTCGCCGCGCGCGGCAGCCATTCCAGCCAGCGGGCGATGGCGGGCAGCGCGGTGATGTCGCCCGCGAACAGGTAGGCGTCGTACGTCTTGGGCACCACGACCCCGCCGGGCGGGCCCGCGATGTGCATGGGCGTGCCCGGGGTGGCGGCCAGCGCCCACTCCGAGGCCAGGCCGCCGGGGTGAACGGCGAAGTCGATGTCGAGTTCGCGGTCCGCGGCGCTGAAGCGGCGCACCGTGTACTCGCGCGAGACCGGTCGCGGGTTGCCCCATTCCAGGGACAGCCCGTCCCGGTTCGGCAGCCGCAGCTCACCGGTCTCGTCCGGGAAGATCAGGCGCACGTGCTCGTCCGGCACGTAGCTGTGGAATCCGGCGAGATCCGCGCCGCCGAAGGTGATGCGGAGCAGGCCCGCGCCCACCGGCGCCGTGCGGATCACCTCCACCGCGCACAATCCGATCGGGTAGCCGACCTTGGCTCCGTGTTCGCCCGCGAGCACCTCGTCGATGCGTTCGGCGTAGGCGGCTCGATCCATCAGCTCGCCTCCTTTCTCCACAGGGGCGCGGCGGCCAGGGCCGTGACCGCGCCGAGTACCAGTACGACGAGCCCGTACACCACGAGAGCGGTTCCGGGCGTCCAGAATTGGCCGGCCACACCGGCCGCCATGGACCCGATGGCGGTGCCGGTGACGGCCTGCACCATGAGCAGTCCGGACAGCCGCCCGCGCAGTTCGTCCGGCGCGTGCTGCTGCAGGACGGTGAACCGCAGCACGATGCCGATCGCGCGGGCCATACCGAACGCGGCCAGGCCGAGGAACACGCCCGCGACGTGCGGGAACAGTCCGGCGGCGATCACGCCGAGGGGCATGAGCGCCAGCGTGATCAGCAGGCCGCGGCCCGGCGTGCTCGTTCGCCCCATCCAGCCGCTGGTCAGCGAGCCCAGCACCGCGCCCGCGCCGGGCGCGGCGTACAGGATGCCCAGGGTGCTTGTGCTGCCGTCGAATTCGTCGGCGACGAGGGCCGGGAGCAGCACCAGCGGGCCGCTAACCAGCATGGCGATCACACCGGTGAGCAGGGTCGCGCGAATGACGCTGTGCCGCAGAGCGAAACGTATCCCCTCGCCGAGTTCGCGCAGGGGATTGCGGATCTCCCGGGCCGGGACCGGTTGCGGGCCGATCGCGCGAATGAGGCTGACGGTCGCCACGGTCGCGGCGGCGGTGAGGAAGTAGGCCGGGCCGACTCCCGCCTGCGCGATGAGCACCCCGGCCAGGGCGGGGGTGATCATGGTGCCCAGGTCGGTGGTGAGCGCGGTGAGAGCGCCGGCGGCCGCCATCTTCTCCCGGCCGACCAGCGCGGGAATCAAGGCCATGAGCGCGGATCCACTCACCCCGCCCGCCAGGCCGTCCACGACGCCCGCGGCGTAGATGACGGCCAGCAGCGGATCCGGGAGCAGGGCGTTCACGCCGAGCGCCAGGAAGCCGACGCCCGCCGCGGTGCGGGCCCACCCGATGGTGTCGCGCCGGTCGTACCGGTCCGCGATCACCCCGCCCGCCAGGCTTCCGGCGAACAGGGCGACCGCGGTGACCGTGGTGACGCCGGCGACGTGCAGGGAGGATCCGGTGAGCTGGTAGACCTGCACCGGCAGGGCCACCATGAGCAGTCCGATCCCGAGCACCGAAATCAGCCGGGCCGCGAAGGCGCAGCGGAATTCCCGGCTCGCCCGCAGGGGTGAGAGATCGATGAGCAGGCCGCCGACGGCTGTCACTTGAAGGTCGCTCCCAGCAGGTCGAGGGTGCTCATGGCGTTGCGGTAGTCGGGCCGCTGGGCGGTGGCGGGCAGGTCGTAGACCTTGCCGGCCTGGAAGGACGGCAGCTTGGAGAGCATGGCGTCCTCCTTGAGCTGGGCGATGGTGCGCCCGCCCTCGAGCTGCACCACGAACAGCACCGGGGCGTCCACGACGGTGGTGGTCACCTCGGGGCTGAAGGACACCCAGTCGGCGGCGGCGGGCCGGGAGAGGTTGCCCGCCTTGGCTTCCACCTTGTCGTCGATGGTGAAGCCGACCGCGCTGAGCAGCGAGGCGATGGGGGTGCCGGGCGCGATGACGGACGGCTTCTGGTCCTTGCGGGACTGGAACACCGCGACGGCGCCCTGCGGCACCTTGATGGTGGACTTCACCTGCGCGACCTTGTCGTTGTACGAGGTGATGATGGCGTCGACCCGGTCGGCCCGGTCGACCGCGTTCGCGACGGCCTTCAGGTGGTCCTGCCAGTTCGAGCTGTTGGAGGGGATCAGCACGGTCGGCGCGATGGCGGCGAGCTTGTCGTAGGCGTCGATGGACTGCTGGCCCGGGTAGCCCTGGCCGCCGCCGATGATCAGGTCCGGCTGTTGCGCGGCAATGAATTCCAGGTTGATGTTGTCGCCCGACGGCAGCACCTCGGTGCCCTGCTTCTTCGCGTCCTCGGACCAGGCGGCCGGGAACTCGCCGGGCTTCAGGGTCACCCCGAGTACGCGCGGGTCGGCGGCCTTCACCTTCGCGCCCAGATCGAAGAGGTATCCGGCGAGTGAGCCGTTGACCACCACGATGCGCTGGGGGTCGGCGGGCACGGTGATCGCGCCCTTGTCGGTCTGGACCTCGCGGGTGCCCGATCCGCTCGCGTCGTCGGAGCCGGAACTACAGCCCGCGACGAGCGCGACCAGCGCCAGGACGAGCAGGGCGACGGCGGCGCGCAAACGGGCCGTCATGCGGTACAGCGTCATTGGATGGGTGTTCTTTCTTCTTCGGGGGGTGGGTCTGTTCGGGCACGGGGGTCAGCCGCGCAGCGCCGGGTCGGCGTCGAGCAGCGCGGCGACCTCGGTCCAGCCGGGCGGGGACACGATGTCGAAGTGCGAATAGGGCAGGCGGCGCACGGTCACCCGGGCCCCGGCCGCCCGCCAGCCCGCGATCTGGGCGTCGGTACGGGCGGGTTCGGCCCCGGTGTCGGCGGCGTACAGCGCCATCTCTCCGCCGTAGTGCGGGGCGGTGGATCGGGTGACCATGCCGAGCAGCCCGGTGGCCGAGGTACGGATGGCGTGCGCGAGTTCCGGTGCGTCCCTGGGCAGTTCGGGAAGCAGCCGGTCCAGTTCGTCGGGATCGGCAAGTGCGCGGGTGGCGCGGTCGACCAGGTTCGCGAGCGGATGGGAGTCGATCAACCCGACGTAGGCGATGGCCTCCCCTGACCGCTCGAGCAGCGCGGCGACGGCCTGCGCGATCACTCCGCCGAGGGAGTACCCCAGCAGGTGGTACGGGCCGTGCGGCTGGACCTGGCGGATGGACGCGAGGTAGTGCCGCGCCAGCTCGTCGAGCGTGTCCGCCCGGAACTCGCTGTCCCGCAACGTCGGACACTGCACGCCGACGATCGCGCGGTCGGCCCGCAGCAGCCGGGCCAGCGGCCCGAACTGCCAGGCGGTGCCGCCGACGGGGTGGATGCAGAACAGCGGCTCGGCGTTCCCGGCGCCGCGCAACTCGAGCACGTGGTCGAGACGGCTGCCGAGCATGGCGAGCCCTGTGCCGGAGGGCTCCGGTTCGCTCGCCACCGGTGCGCCGGTTCGCGTCACCCCGGCGTCCATGGCGACATGCCCTGTCCCGGGGACGAGTCGCGGTCGCTCGTCATCGGCACCGTCAGCGGTGGTCACTGCCGGTACGTGATCGGCAGGACCCCTGTCGGCGGCGGGGCCGCCCCGGCCGGGCGCAGCGGAGCGTGAATCACGCTGCGGTGACCAGGTTTCGATGTGCTCGGCATCGGATGCCGCCGGTAGCCGGGCACCGAATGCGGCCCGCTCCTCGACGAGCGCGGCCAGTCCGACGGCGGTGGGCGCGGCGAAGATGTCGTCCAGCACGACGTCCAAACCCGCGCGGCGCAGCCTGCCGGTCAGCCGGACCGCGGTGAGCGAATGCCCGCCGGTGGCGAAGAAGTCCGCGTCCGGCGCGAGATCGGTGAGCGAGAGCACAGTGGCCATAGCGGCGCGGATATCGGCGACGGATCGGCCGGAAGACCCCGTGCCCGCGGACTGTGGCTGGGTCCGCGCGGCGTCCGATCCGATGCCGGTCGTGTCCGTACAGGCCGCGCCTTCGTCGGGTTCCCCGGCAGCTGCCGAGGCGGGGGTCACGGTGCCCGCGTACGCGTTACCGGTTTTCGCCGAGTCCGACGCGGCGGCAGATGCCCCCGCCGCGAGGCCGTCGGCCGGGCCCGCGGCGGTGTCGGCCGGGTTCTCCTGCGGGACTTTCGAGGGCGTCTCGTGGGCCGAGGCGGCATGCGCGGAAGGGGCGGGCAGGGCCTTGCGGTCTATCTTCTCGCTGGGGGTGCGGGGGATCCTGTCCAGGACGACGTAGGCGGCGGGGAGCATGTGAGCGGGGAGCACGGTGCGTAGGCGAGCGGCCACCTCGTCGATGTCGAGAGTTGTTGCGGCGGCGGGGATCAGGTAGGCGACCAGGCGTTGGTCGCCGGGGGTGTCCTCGCGGAGCAGGACCACGGCCTGGGCCACGCCGGGGCAGCGCAGGAGGGCGGACTCTATGTCGCCCAGTTCTATGCGCTGGCCGCGGAGTTTGATCTGGGTGTCGGACCTGCCCAGGTAGTCGAGTTCGCCGTGCGGGCCCCAGCGCACCAGATCGCCGGTGCGGTACATGCGGTCGCCGACGCCGGCGGGATCGGCGACGAACGTGGCGGCGGTCAGGCCGGGGCGGGCCAGGTAGCCGCGGGCCAGTTGGACGCCGGTCAGGTAGAGGTCGCCGAGGGTGCCGGGCGGGACCGGGTGCAGGGTCTCGTCGAGAACGCGGACCCCGGCGCCGGTCGCGGGGACGCCGATCGGCACCGAATCCACGTCGGCGTCGGCGGTTTCGTGATGGGTGATGCAGACGGCGGCCTCGGTGGGGCCGTACAGGTTGAACACCCGCGTGCCGGTCAGCGCGCGCATGCGATGGGCGGTTGCGGGCGGGAGCGCCTCACCGCCGGTCCAGACGCTGCGCAGGGTCGTCGCACCGGACAGGTCGGCTTCCTCGCTCAGGACCGTCAGCATGGAGGTCGTCATCTGGATGGCGTTCACCCGCTCGGCGCGAATGAGCCCGGCCTGGTAGTACGGGTCGCGGTGCCCGCCGGGCCGGGTCAGCACGATGCGCGCGCCGACGAGCAGCGGTAGATAGAGCTCGAGGAGCGAGGCGTCGAAGGTGGGCGGGGTGCGGTACAGCACGGTGTCCCCCGCGCCGAAACGCTGTTGGCGCTGCAGCCATTCGAAGGTGTTCACGATGGCGGCGTGCGGAACGGTCACGCCCTTGGGGACGCCGGTCGAGCCCGAGGTGAAGAGGAGATAGGCGGCGTTGCTCGCGTGCAGTGGCGCGCGGCGGTCGGCATCGGTGATCGGGGAGGCCGCGAAACCGGCGGTATCGAGGGTGTCCAGCGTGACGACGGGCGCGCGGCCAGTCGTGAAGTCGTCGGCTCTGCGGGTGAGAACCAGCGCCGGACCGGCCGTTTCGAGAATGACGTCGATGCGCTCGGCCGGTTGCGTGTGGTCGATCGGCAGGTAGACGCCGCCGGAGCGGCTGATGGCGTGGGCGGCGATCACGGACTCCACGCCGCGTTCCATGGCGACCACGACCACCGTCTCGGGCGCGACGCCGCGCCCGATGAGCCAGCGCGCCAGGCGATTGACGCGCGCGTGGAACTCGCCGTAGGTCAGGGTGTGGTCGCCCGCGGTGACGGCGGGTTCGTGCGGGCCGATCGGTGTCGTGGACTCCCAGCAGGCCAGGGTCGACCCGCGGGTGTCGGAGGCGGGTGCGGACTCGAGGATCGACGCGACCGTCGCCGCGGAGTTCAGGGTCAGCGCGGTGAGCATTCCGCTCAGCCGGGCGGCCAGATGCGTTGCCAGGGACGCGGATACCGCCGCCGGGTCGTGGTGCAGCACCAGTTCGAAGGCGTCACCGGGAAGTGCGGTGACGATGACCGGGTAGTGGGTGAGGCTGTGCACCTCGACGTCCGCGACTCGCAGATCGTGGGATTCGGGTTGGCGCAAGCCGGTTTTGGGGAAGTTCTGATACACCACGAGGCTGTCGAAGAGCTGTCCGAGCCCGGCGGCGCGTTCGAGCGTGGCCAGGCCGAGGTGGCCCAGGGCCTGCATGTCGAAGCTGTCGCGCTGGAATTCGGCGAGCTGGGCGACGGGCGGCCGGTCCGAGTCCCAGTGCAGCCGAACCGGAACCGTGTTGCTGAACAGGCCGACGGTGGACTCGACGCCCGGCAGTTCGGCGGGGCGGCCGGACACCACCGTGCCGAAGACGACGTCGTCGCAACCCAGGTGCTCCGCCAGGGTCAGGGCCCACGCGGCCTGCAACAGGGTGTTCATCGTCAGGCCGTGTTCGCGGCCCAGCGCCTTCAGGGCGGCGGAGACGTTGTCCGGCAACGGCACTCGCAGCGCCACGGGTTCCGAGCGCTGTCCGGGCCGGCCCAGGAGCGATCCCCGCGCCAGGCCGCCCAGGTAGGTCCGCCACCGTTCGATGGCGCCCGCGGTGTCGCGGGCGGCGAGCCAGGCCAGGTAGTCGCCGTAATAGTTTGGCGCGGTGAGCTTTTCGCTCTCGTTCGCGTGGTAGAGCGTGAGCGCTTCGCGCAGGATGATCGGCACCGACCATCCGTCCGTGAGCAGATGGTGGGCGGTGAGGATCAGCCGATGCGCCGAGTCGGTCAGGTGGATCAGCTGGACGCGCAGCAGCGGCGGCCGGGCGATGTCGAAGGGTTCGACTCCGGCCCGGCGGGCCAGCTCCGCGGCCTCCTGCTCGGCTTCGACCGGCGCCAGGTCACGCAGATCCGCGGTACGCCAGCGCACGCGCGGGTCGCGCGGAATCACCTGCACCGGTTGATCGAACCGCTCATAGCAGAACGCCGCGCCCAGGTTCGGATGCCGGGTGAGCACCCGGTCGAACGCCGCCGCCAGCCGCGCCGCATCGGCCGGACCGGCCAGGTCGAAGCGCGCGGTCATGGTGTAGACGTCCGCCGCGCCGTCCCGGAGGGCATGGTAGAGCAGGCCCTCCTGGAGCGGAGACAGCGGCAGCACGTCGGCGATCGGGCCGTATTCGGCGGTCAGGTCATCGATCTCGCGCCGCGATAGCGCGATCGAAGCGGAGCGGTGGTCGTCAGGCGCGGTGGAGCGTTCGGTGAACCGCCCGTCCGTGCTTGCGACGGGCGCCGCGCCAACCCGGTCCCGGCCGACATCGCGCCCGTTCCAGGGCTGTGCCTGCGCGGTGGCGACAGCACCGGCCCCCGGCAGCGAACTCGTCTCGGGCGTAATCGGATTCGATTCCCCGCCGCCCGCTGCAGCCACCGCCGCCGACCCGGCCAGGGCCGCCAGCTCACCCAGCCCGCGCCGGGTCAGCAGTTCCTGCGGGGTCAGCAGCAGCCCGCGCTCACGCAGGCGGCTGCTGACGGTGATCGCGGTGATGCTGTCGCCGCCGGCCCCGAAGAAGTCGTCGTCGACACTCACCGCGTCGTGACCCAGTGCGGCGGAGACGATCTCGCAGAGCACGGCCTCGGCCGGGCTGGTCGCCGCACGTCCGGCCGCGAGCGCATCCGGCTCCGGCAGCGCCGCCCGATCCACCTTGCCGTTGACGGTGAACGGCAGTGCGGCGAGCACGACTACCCGCGCGGGCACGAGGTGATCCGGCACCGAATCGGCCATCCGCGAACGCAATTCGAGCACATCGGGTTCACCGCTCCGCTCGGCCACCACGTAGCCGACGAGCGTGGCCCGCCCCGCGATCTCGCGAATGTCCGCCGCGGCGGCCCGGACCCCCGGCAGCGCGCCGAGCGCGGCCTCCACCTCGCCCAACTCGACGCGGTGCCCGCGGATCTTCACCTGGTTGTCGACCCGGCCCAGGTATTCGTAGCCGCGCCCGGCGATCCAGCGGGCCCGGTCACCGGTGCGGTACATGCGCGCACCCGGCGGGCCGAACGGGTCGGGCACGAATCGCTCCCCCGTGGCCCCCGGCCGCCCGAGGTAGCCCCGCGCGATGTTCGGCCCCGCGAGGTACAGCTCCCCCACCCGCGCGTTGTCGACCACCTGCAAGGCGTTGTCGAGCAGATACATTCGCGTACCCGGCAGGGGATGCCCGATCACCGGCGCGTCTCCGGCGACGACCGCCCGGCTGGCGTCCACGGCGCCCTCGGTCGGCCCGTACAGGTTGACCGCGTTCACCCCCTCGGCCCGGATTCGCCGCCACAGCTCCGGCGGGCACCCCTCGCCCCCGAGCGCGACCAGTCGCGGCGCGATGTCCGCCAGCCCGTGTTCGAACAGGGCCCCGGCGAACCCCGGCGTCCCGTCGACGACGTCGATCCCGTCCCGCTCGAACGCGGCGACCAGCGCTGCCGGATCCCGCCGGATCACGCTGTCGTACAACCGAACCCGATGACCGTCCAGCAGCCACAGCAGCGGGTCCAGGGCGGCGTCGAACGCGAACGACGTGGTGTGCGCGACCCGCAACGGCCGGTCACACCCCCGCGCGGCCGCGAACATCCCGTCCCGGTGCGCGGCGAGCAACTGCCCCAGGGCCCCGTGCTCGACCAGCACGCCCTTGGGCCGGCCGGTGGATCCCGAGGTGTAGATCAGGTACGCGCCACTGTTCGACTCGTCCACCGCGCCGAGGTCCCCCGCCGCACCGTCGTGCCGCGCCAGTTCGGCACCGAATTCCGGCCCGTCGACGGCGACCACGTCCGGCCAGGCCCGACCTGCCGTCGCTCGCACAACCTGCGGCAACGGCGCTGAATCCGGCTCCCTTACACAGCGAACCGGCTCGGGCCCCATCGCCTCGTGGCCGGTCCTTGTCGCAACACCTGCGATCTCCGGCGGGGTTGCCACGACGTCGGAATCGCCGTATCGCAGCGGGTCGGCGATGAATCCGGGGTGGGCATCGGCGAGCGTCGATCCATCGCTCGACCTTGAATTGGACTGCTTTACAGCGCGATTCGCCGGGTCTTCCAGATCGCCCACCTGCGATATGGCCCTCAAGGCCGGGAAATCCGCCTCGCCACCGGCGGTCTCAGCCGCTCGAGCGGCTGTATTCGTGATCAGTTCGGAAGCTGTGTCGCCCGTGCTCAACACCAACAACGGTGCGGCATCGGCGATCATGTCGCGCAGGCGGGCGGCCGGATACTCGGGATCGAGCGGCAGGTAGATGCCGCCTGCGCGCCAGATCGCGAAGGCGGCCATCACGAACTCGGCGGTGCGCGGGAGGGCTACGCCGACGACGACCTCGGGGCCGACGCCGCGTGCGCGCAGCAGGTGGGCGAGCTGGTTCACGCGGGCGTCGAATTCCGCCGCGGTCCAGCGCACCCGGTCGTCCTCGAGGACGACCGTGTCCGGCTGGGAAGCGGCCAGGCGGGTGAGGGCGGCGGGGACCGACTCGGGGCGTCCGGGCGGGGGCGGGACGGATCGAGCCGTCAGGAGGTCGGACCGGCGCCGGTGATCCAGCAGTTCCAGTGCGCCGACCCCGGGCTTGTCCGGCCCCGTAAAGGCTTCCAGGACCCGGACCAGGCCGTCGAGGCGGGCGCGGACCGACTCCGGATCATTGTTCCGCGCATCGGATTCGAAGCCGAGCAGCAGCGTCCCGTCGGCCAGCGGGGTCACCGTCAGGCCGAGATCCTCGGGCGGTCCGCCCGCCACATTGCGCAGAATGCCCTGCGCGCCATCGAAATCGAGGGCGAAGTCGAAGACCTTCAGGTTGACCCCGACACCGTGCAGCAGCTCGCCCGCGCCCCGGCCGTGGAAGTCGCGGGCCAGATCGTCACCGCTGTAGCGCTGATGCGCGCGTATCTCGCCCAGGGTGGCGGCGACGCGCGGGCCGAGTTCCTCGAGGCGGTCACCCGCGGCGACCCCGACCCGCAACGGCAGGACGTTGACCGCCATGGCCGGGGTGGTCAGGGCGGCGCGGCCGACGCGGCCCATGAGCAGCATGGAGATCACCACATCGGAAGTACCCAGGTGCCTGCTCAGGAACGCGGCGTAGGCGGCGACGAAGACATCGGCCCAGGTGATGCCCAGCCGTTCGGCGCATTCCCGCAGGGCGGCAAGGGTTTCGGCCGGCAGCGCGGCCTCGGCGCGAATCGTGCGCTCCACCGCACCGCCCACGTGGGTGCCGCGCCCGTCCAGATCCGGCCACGGCGTGAGCTGCGCGCGCCAGAAGTCGCGGTCACGGGTGAACTGCTCCCCCGCGCGATACTCCCGTTCCTCGGCGACCAGCGCCTCGATCGTGCCGAAGGTGTTCCCGCGCACCGCCGTTCCGCGCCGCAGCGCCGTGTAGTGCGCCGCGACCCGGCGCGAGAGCAGCGCCGCGCTGTACCCGTCCACGATGAGGTGGTGATAGAGCTGCACGCACCAGACCCGGTTCTCGCCGAGCCGGATGATCGTGTAGCTGTAGAGCTGCCGATCCACCATGCCCCGGCAGAACTCCGCGGCCCGCTGCCGCTCGAGCGCGACGGCCTCGTGGGCCAGCGCCGTCGGATCCGCCGCGGCCCGCAAGTCGATCAGGGGCCGCAGTTCGCCCACGCCGTCGAGCACGGACTGCCGCGGGCCGTCCCCGGTGTCGTGGAACCGCAGCCGCATGTTCTCGGCTTCAGCAATTGTTCGGCGAATGGCCCCGGCCAGCGCATCCACCCCGATCGGCGCGGTTCCGGAGATCTCCAGCACCTCGCCGACCAGGTAGCGGCCCGACTCCGGATCGAAGCGCTGTGCGTTCCAGATGCCCAGCTGTGGTCCAGTCAACGGCAACACGGCAACTCCCCTCACCTACAACGAGATTCGAATTCGGTGGCGGGCGTATCCGGTTCGACCGGAGACGCCGGCGCAGCAGAAGGTAGGTTAGCCTACGTTTACTTAGCGTGGGGAACCTTCGATTCGCGCCGGTCAGCGCCCTACCCGGCCTGCGCCGCGTTCTCGGCCCACGGAATCACCAGCGGTGCACCGGTTTCCGGATCGTCGATGATCCGGCAGCCGAGCGCGAACACCTCGCTGACCAGTTCGGCGGTGACGATGCGCCGCGGCGGTCCGGCCGCGACCACGGCGCCGTCCTTCATGGCGATGAGGTGATCGGCGTACCGGAACGCGTGATTCAGATCGTGCAGCACCGCGACAACGGTCCGCCCCGACTCCCGATTCAAGTTCCGGCACAGATCCAGCAACTGGATCTGGTGGGCGATGTCCAGGTACGTGGTGGGTTCGTCCAGCAGCACCACGGGCGTGTCCTGCGCCAGCACCATCGCGATCCACACCCGCTGCCGCTGCCCGCCGGACAGCTCGTCCACCGCCCGCGCGGACAGCTCACCGACCCCGGTGGCCGCCATCGCCGCGGTCACCGCCTCCTCGTCGGCCCGCGACCACTGGCGCAGCAGCGACTGGTGCGGATAGCGCCCGCGCGCCACCAGATCCGCCACCCGAATCCCCTCGGGCGCGGTGGAAGTCTGTGGCAGCAAACCGATTCGGCGCGCCACCTCCTTGGCCGGATACGAGCCGATCGCCTTCCCGTCCAGCAGCACCGTGCCGCTCTCGGGCGCGAGCAACCGGGCCAGCGCGCGCAGCAGGGTCGATTTGCCGCAGGCGTTCGGCCCGATGATTACCGTGAACGCGCCGTCCGGCACGTCCACCGAGAGCTGATCGCTGATCGTGCGCCCGCGATACCCCAGCCGCACCCGGTCCGCGCGCAATCGCGCGCCGGCGACCGCTTCCGCGACGGCATCCTGTTTGTCGAGCATCGTCCCGTCCTCCTAAGTCCGCCGGGCCTCGGCCAGCAGCAGATACACCAGATACAGCCCACCGATCGAGACGGTGACCACGCCGACCGGCAGCGGGGTGGGCGCGAACAAGCGCTGTGCGATCCAGTCGCAGGTCACCAGCAGCAGCGACCCCATGGCGGCGGCCGGGGCGAGCGCGACCGAGGGCGTACGCGCCAGTTTCCGGCCCAGTTGCGGTGCGGCCAGCGCCACGAACGCGATCGGCCCGGCGACAGCGGTGGCCACGGCGGTGAGCGCGACGCTCAGCACGATGAGCGACAGGCGGGCCCGCCCCACCCGGATGCCGAACGAACTCGCCTGATCGTCACCGAGTTCCAGCACCGGCAGCCACCGCACCACCGGACCGAGCGTCAGGGCGAGCAGCGCGAGAATGATCAGCGCGGGCGCGACCTGCGGCCAGGACAGCCCGTTGAGCGACCCCGCACCCCAGGCCGCGGCCGACATGGCCGCGTGCAGATCCGCCCGCAGAATCAGCCAGGTGTTGACCGCCGACAGCATGGCGCTCACCCCGATACCCACGATGATCAGACGGAAGCCGGAGACGTTGTGCCGGAACGCCAGCAGCTGGATTGCGAGCGCGGTCACCACGCCGCCGACGAAAGCGCCGGTGGCGGTTTGGAATCCACCGCCGCCCAGGCTCAGCATGACGATCAGGGCCCCGGTGTAGGCGCCGGTGTTGAAGCCGATGATGTCGGGGCTGCCCAGCGGATTGCGGGTCACCGACTGCAGAATGGCGCCGCTCACCCCGAGCGCGGCGCCCAGCGCCAGTGCCAGGATCACGCGCGGAAAACGCCACTCCCACACCACGAGTCGATCGAAGCGGTGATCGCCGACGAACAGCGCCCGCACCACCCGGTCGGGGGCGATGGCGTAGTCGCCGGTGCCCAGCGCCACCACGCCCATGAGCAGGGCCGCGATCACCAGCACCGCGCACACCACCGTGGTGCGCAACCCCACCCGCGCGGTCACCCGCCGGGTGCGCACCGTCAGCAGCGACCGGCCGAAGTCGATGGTCGAGCTCATGCCGCACTCACCCGGTCCCGGCGCGCCAGCCAGATCAGCACGGGTGCGCCGAGGAAGGCGGTGACCAGCCCGGCGGGTACCTCGTCGGGCCGAATGAGCAGGCGGCCGATCACATCCGAGCCCAGCACCAGAATCGGCGCGAGCAGCATGGAGTAGGCGACGATCCACCGCTGGTCCGGCCCGACCAGCCGGCGCGCGATGTGCGGCACCGCCAGGCCGATGAAGGTGATCGGGCCGACCGCGGCGGTCGCGGTACCGCACAGCAGGGTGAGCGCGGTGGCGGTGAGCAGGCGGGTGCGGCCCACGTGCACGCCCAGCGCATGCGCCAGGTCATCGCCGAGCGCCAGCGCGTTGAGCGAGCGGGCGGCGATCACCGCGAGCACCAGACCGAGTCCGATGAACGGCGCGGCGCCGGCGATGACGTCGTAGCCGCGGCCGGTGAGCGACCCCGAATCCCACTCCCGCATCTCTTCGAAAGCCTTGGTGTTCAACAGGATCAAACCCTTGGTCAGGCCGGTGAGAACCGCGGTCACCGCGACCCCGGCGAGGGTGAGCCGAATCGGATCGGCACCCTGTCTACCCGCTGTACCGAGCCGGTAAACCATGAGAGATACCACCGCGGCTCCGGCGAAGCCGAACCAGACGTACGAGGTGATCTCGGTCGCGCCGAGAAAAGCGACCGCGAGCGCGATGGCGAAAGCGGCTCCGGCGTTGATGCCGAGCAGGCCCGGATCAGCCAGGGGATTGCGGGTCAGGCCCTGCATGAGGCAGCCCGCGACGCCGAGCGCGAGGCCCGCGAGCAGGCCGAGCAGGGTGCGCGGCACCCGGTACCCGGTGATGATCAGATGGTCCGGTGAGCCGTCGGCCCACCACAGCGCCTGCCAGACCTCGCCGACCGGAATAGATTTGGCGCCGATCAGCAGGCTGAGCAGGCATGTTGCCGCCAGTATCACCACCGTCAGCAGCCAGCCCGGCCAGTGCCGGGGCCGTGCGCGCGGGCTCGCATCCATGTTTTCGTTCTCTCCGGATTTCTCGTGAGGGACGGTAACGAAGGTCTTGAAAGGTAAGGCTTGCCTACCCTAGTGTGTCGCTTGTCCGATTCACAGCAACTGCTCAGGAAATTCGCAGCAGTCGCGAGTGTTGAGATCCGGTCGGACGAGATCGAAATATGCAGCCCCGCAACGCAATCGAACGCGTCCGTGCCGGGGCTGACCCGAGCACGCCCTGATGAGGGAATGGAAAGAGGTTCACCCGCAGTGAGATTCACCAAGGTCGCCCTACTCGCCGCCACCCTGAGCACCGCATCCGTGATCGCGGCGGGAACGAGTAGTGCTGCACCGCAGGCAGATTCGACCGAGTCAACCGCGATCAACTACACCACTACCACCACCCAGACCAATACCGTCATCACCACCGATGCCGGCTCCATGGTCGTCGAGGATGGTGTCTTCAAGGTCAAGGCCGCCAATGGCGTCACCGTCGCGGGCACCGAACTCGCCTTCCGCGTCGACGATTTCGTGTTCCCGATCGCCGCCGACATCACCGACCGCACCGCGACCCTGACGCCCCGATTCGATCTGGCGCACGCGGTCTACCAGCCGGTCGCCCTGCCCTACGAGAACCAGGCGCCCTGGAAGACCGAGTACGACCGCGAGGTCGCGGCCTGGAGCCGGCTGGGCTCCACCATCAGCCTCGGCGCCAGCATCGCCACCGTCGTCGGCGGCATCGGCGGCGCGGCCTTCGGCTGCCTGGTCGGCGCCGGCGTCGCCTTCGCCGCGACGACCCCGCTGCTCGCCCTGTTCGGCGCGGGACCGCTGGGCGGCTGCATCGTCGGCGCGAGCCTGGTCGGCTTCCTCGGCACGCTCGCCGGTCAGATTCTGATCACCGCCCCGGTCGCCATTCTGGCCGCGGTGCAGTACTTCACCACCATCAACCAGCCGTTCACTCCCCCGGCCACCAAGTAACCTCGCGCAGGACTCAGACATAAAGGTCAGGCCCGGCTTTTCAGTCGGGCCAGGCTTCGTGCGGACACTCCCGCTGCCCTCTTTTCCCGGCACCGCGTTCGTGCAAGAGTGGTGCGACAACGCGGTAGCTGCTCGGGCAAGGAAGTCACGCCATGATGTACCTGGTATGGGTCTTCCTGCCCTGTGCCGCTTTGCTTTCCTGCGTCGCGGGCCATATCTGGCGCTATCGGCGCGATCGTTTCCTGGCCTACCTGTACGGGCCCCGGATCGATCGTGCGCAATGGCTGGGCAGCTTGGCATTTCGCACCGGGGTGCCGCTGCTGGCCGCGGTGCGATTCGTCGAAATGGTTGTCTCCGGTCCGCATTCACGGCCGGAGGGGACGGTGTACGTGATTCTGATGATCGGTCAGTTCGTCGCCGTTCCGCTCGCGATCGTGGGCGCCGGACTGATTCTGGTGCCGCCGCTCATCGCGGCCGAATCCCGGCCGCGGGTGACCCCGATCGATCGGATCACGCTGCCGGTGCTGGTCGCCACCATGGTCAGCGCGGTGCTGATCACCTTCGATCCGAACTCGAGCGATGACCGGTATCGCACCGCCGAAACGCTTTTCACCTGGATACGCTCGCTGCTGACGCTGCAGCCCAATCCCGAGGTCATGCAGCACGCGCCCGCGCTCTACCAGATTCGCGGGCTGATCGTCATGATGCTCATCGCGATCTGGCCGTACACCCGGCTCGCCGGGATCTTCACCGTGCCGGCGCTGCGACTGCTGCGGGGCACGGTCCGCGCGGTCCGGACGCTGCCGGTCCCGCCGCGCCGCGAACTGCGGCCGGACCGCGATCTCACCTCGCGGTAGGGAAACGTCCCGGATAAACCGAACCTATCGGGCGGTATTGAGCGCGACCGCGGCCGCGATCAGCGCTTTGAACGCATGCTCGTCGAGGGTGTCCTCGGCCCGAATATCGATGGCGCGCCGGGTATTGCCGTCGAGGCTGGAATTGAACAGCCCCTGCGGGTCGGGCAGCAGCGCGCCTTTGGCGAAGGTGACCTTCACGTAATCCTTGTAGGTCTCGCCCGTGCAGATCATCCCGTCGTGCGACCACACCGGAACGCCGCGCCACTTCCATTCCTCCACGACCTCCGGATCGGCGCGCCGCACCAGGGCGCGAATCCGAGCCAGGGTCTCGCCACGCCAATCGCCCAATTCCTCGATCCGCGCGTCGATCAGTCGCGACGGCGAATTCGCATCATCGGTGGCCATTCCCGAATTCTTACCGACCGCTCGGTTCTCATCGGGAATTGCCAGCGCGTACTGCGTGTCGCGTCAGACGCGAACGCCGATGGTGGACAGGGCCGCACCCAGGGCGAGCAGATCCGCCGCCGGCGCTTCGACCAGCGGGAGCCGCACGGTCGGGTGCTCGATGATGCCGAGTTCGGACAGCGCGGCCTTGGCCATGATCGCGCCGCCGGTGGTCCGCATCAGCGAGTCTATGATCGGGATGAGCGAAACATGCAGGGCGCGAGCGGAATCCAGATCGCCGCGGCGAACCGCCGCGATGAGTTCGGCGTTGCGGTCGGCGACGGCGTTGCCCACCACGCTGAGCACACCGGCCGCCCCGGCCGCCAGGTACGGCAGATTCAGCTCGTCGATGCCGCAGTAGTAGGCCAGCGAGGTGCGGTTCATCACCGTCATCGCCTCGTACAGATCGCCTTTCGCGTCCTTCACCGCGCGGATCCGCGGATGGCCGGAGAGCTCGACGATCGTGGCCGCGGTCAGCTCCATGGCGGTGCGCGCGGGGACGTCGTAGAGCATGACGGGCAGTTCGGTGGCGTCGGCCACCGCCAGGCAATGCCGGATCACGCCGGCCTGCGGCGGGCGGGAGTAGTACGGGCACACCAGCAGCAGCGCGTCCGCGCCGGCCGCCTCGGCCTCGCGGGCCTTGCGCACGGTCGAGGCCGTGTCGTACGTGCCGACACCGGCGATCACGCGGGCGCGGCCCCCGGCTCGGTCCGAGACCGCGCGCACGAGGCCTGCCACTTCGGTGTCGGTGAGGGTCGGTGATTCGCCGGTGGTGCCGCCGACGACGAGTCCGTCACAGCCGGTGGCGAGCAGGTGGTCGACGAGGGTGTCGAGGTCGGGTCGGCTGATCGTGCCGCCGGGCTGCATGGGGGTCACCATCGCGACCAGATTGGTGCCGAAGAGCAGCTCAGCGGGGTGCAGGGGCGCGGTCATGGTTCTATGGTGCGCGGCCCGATAGACCGGGTCCAGCGATGGTTTCTTGCCGATATTGCGAAACAGCGCTTAATGGTCGAGCGGGGCGGGGCACGTGCTCGGCGAGCGAGCGGCTCTCTCTTCCCCTTCCAATCTATAGCGCACCCCGGGGCTTGCGGCAAGGCCCGGGGGCGGGGGCATACTCGCTCACCTGAGCCTGGAACCAGCGAAAACAGGAGACGACACGATGCGTGGACCGAGACCGGCGGGCGGTCCGGTCCGCGCCGACGGGACGGTGGTGGCCGCGATGCCATCGCCCGGAAGGCAGGGACGAATGTCGGTACGGGGATATGACGAGGAACTGCGGTCCGAACGCGAGTACGTGACCGGGCTGTACGCGCGACTCGACGCCGAGCGCGCACGGGTGAAAGGACAGTACGCGGCGGCACTGCGGGGCGAGGCCGGATCGCCCATGGAACGGGAATTCGAGGTGCGCGCACTGGCCAAGCAGGCCAAACGGCTCGACGTGGCCGACAACGGCCTGTGCTTCGGGCGACTGGACACGATCGACGGCGAGCACTCGTACATCGGCCGCATCAGCATCCTGGACGAGAACGACGAATTCGAACCGCTGCTGCTGGATTGGCGGGCGCCCGCGGCGCGCGCGTTCTACACCGCCACCGCCGCGACCCCCGAGAACATGAGCAGGCGTAGGCAATTCCACACGCGCGGGCGCATCGTGACGGATTTCACCGACGAGGTGCTGGGGCGTCCGGACGGCGCCGAACGCGGTGACGCCGCACTGCTCGCCGCGGTGAACGCCCCGCGCGGCGACGGCATGGGCGACATCGTGGCGACCATCCAGTCCGAACAGGACGAGATCATCCGCCTCGATCACCCGGGCGTCCTGGTGATCGAGGGCGGCCCGGGTACGGGCAAGACCGTGGTGGCCCTGCACCGCGTCGCGTACCTGCTGTACACCAAACGCGAGCAGATGGAACGGCACGGCGTGCTCGTGGTCGGCCCCAATCCCGCGTTCCTGCGCCACATCAGCCGCGTGCTGCCGTCGCTGGGCGAGACGAACGTCGTGTTCACAACCACCGCGGACCTGCTCCCCGGCCTGCACGCCACCGCCGAGGACGCCCCGGACGCCGCGCGGCACAAGGGTTCACTGCGCATGCTCGAGGTGCTCGCGGCGGCGATCGCCGACCGGCAGCGGGTACCGCTGGATCCGATGCCCATCGATCTGGCCGACGTCACCGTGCGCATCGACGCCGAGATCGCCGGCTGGGCCCGGCAGGAGGCGCGCGAGAGCGGACGCCCGCACAACGAGGCGCGGGCGGTCTTCCTGGAGATCCTCACCTGGGCGCTGACCGAACGGGCGATCGCGCGGATCGGCAAGGGCTGGTTGACCCGATCCGATCGCGAAGCCTGGGAGCAGCTGCGCACCGACCTGCTCGAAGAACTCGCCGAGCACCGGCCGTTCCAGGCCGCCGTCGATCAGCTCTGGCCGGTGCTGACGCCGGAAACGCTGCTGTCCGAGCTGTATTCGTCACCCGAACGATTGGCGGCGGCGGGGGGCGACCCCGCGCTCGGCCGGGACGCGGACGCACCCTGGACGGTGTCGGACGTTCCGCTGCTCGACGAGCTGGTGGATCTGCTCGGCCCGGACAAGCCCGCGGACGACGGCGCCGAACGCGAGCGCCGGGCGGAGGCGGCCTACGCGGCGACGGTGCTGGAGAACATGGTCAGCCGCGAGGACATGATGGACGACGAGGACCATCTGTTCGCCACCGACATGCTCTACGCCGAGGATCTGGCCGATCGCTTTCTCGAACGCGATACCCGGGAGCTGGCCGAACGCGCCGCGGCGGACCGGGAATGGACCTACCGGCACATCGTGGTCGATGAGGCGCAGGAACTCTCGGCGATGGACTGGCGAGTTCTCATGCGCCGCTGTCCCGGTCGTTCCTTCACCATCGTCGGCGACCTCGCGCAGCGCCGATCGGCGGCGGGCGCGAGGACCTGGGGCGAGATGCTCGAGCCGTACGTGCCCGGCCGCTGGGTCTATCGCTCGCTGACCGTCAACTACCGCACCCCGGCCGAGATCATGGCGGTCGCGGCGGCGGTGCTCGCCGAGTTCGCACCCGATGTCCGGGCGCCGGAATCGGTCCGAGCCTGCGGTGTCGAACCCTGGTCCCGGCAGCTCGAGGTCGATGAAATTCCCGGCGCCATAGCCGAATTCGTGCGCGACGAGGCGGGCCTGCCCGGCACCAGCATCGTGATCGGGCCGCCCGGCGTGCGGGGAACCGTCCCGGCCTCGGACACCAAGGGGCTGGAATTCGACGCGGTGCTGGTGGTGGATCCGGAGCGGATTCTCACCGACGGCCCGCGCGGCGCGGCCGAACTGTATGTCGCGCTGACCCGCGCCACCCAGCGTCTCGGCGTGCTGCACACCGCACCGCTGCCGCCGGTGCTGTCCGGACTCACCCCGGTCGGCGCGCATCCGGCCCCGGCCGAGTCGGTGCGGTAACCGAGAGACGGCGCCCGCAGTTCGGCTCGAGCTGCGGGCAATACCTGACGCGGCGCGGCGGGGCGGCGACGATGGCGGGCATGACGCAGACCGTTTCCGCCCCCGATCAGATCGTGGCCCAGCGCTACCGCGACCCCGCGCCGTCCGCCCCGGCGGCGTGGAACTCCGTCCTGCGGGTGCTGCACGAGCATCGATCCGTGCGCCGGTACCTGCCCGATCCGGTGTCCGATGAGGTGCTCTCGCTGCTGGTTTCGGCGGCGCAGTCCGCACCCACCTCCTCGAACCTGCAGGTGTGGAGCGTGGTCGCGGTCCGCGATCCCGAGCGCAAGGCGCGCCTGGCGGCGCTGGCCGGGGACCAGGAGCACATCCGCCAGGCCCCGGTCCTGCTGGTGTGGACCGCGGACGTGGCCCGCCTGCGCGCACTGGCCGCCGACCGCGACACCGAACTCACCGGAGCGGACTACCTGGAAACCAGCTACGTCGCCTTCCTGGACGCGGCGCTGGCCGCCCAGAACGCGCTGGTGGCCGCCGAATCCCTGGGCCTGGGCACCGTGTACATCGGCGCGATCCGCAACAATCCCGAGCAGGTCGCCGCCGAATTGGGCCTTCCCCCGGGCGTTTTCGCGGTCGTGGGCCTGGTCGTCGGTGTACCGGACCCGGCCGAGGACGCCCGCGTCAAGCCGCGCCTGCCCCGGGAAGCGGTGCTGCACAACGAAACCTACGACGCGACAGGACAACTGGGCCACATCGCCGAGTACGAGACCCGGATCGCGGAGTTCTACGCCGAGCAGAACCTCGCGCACTCCTGGACCGAGCGCGTACTGGGCCGGCTGCGTTCGGCGGCCGCCCTCAACGGCCGCCACCGGCTGCGCGAGCAGCTCGCGGCGCAGGGCTTTCCGCTGCACTGACGTACTGAAATGCCTTGAAAGCACTGTGGCACAACGACATCGCGGGCACCCGGCGTAACGAGGAAGCCGGGTGCCCGCGATCCGCGGCGGTCGCCGATCCGGTTCAGCTCGCGGGCCGTTCCAGCTGGGCGATCACCAGGTAATTGTTGTCGGTCGGTTCACCGTCCACGACATCGCAATTGGCCAGTATCAGGCGACCGGGAACGTGGTCGCGCAACTCGTTCTGGCTCAGCAGCGATCCCTTGGGCAGCGGGGTCGTGCGCTCGACCGTGTACCGCAGCACCCCGTTCGGCGTGCTCAACAGCACCAGGTCACCGGGTTGCACCACGCGCAGCGACCGGAACGGGGCGACGCGTTTGCTGTAGTTGTGTCCCGCGACCAGAACCGTCTCCTTGGTGTCGGTCCCGGGTACGCCGCTCTCGCCCCACCACACCGGCAGCTCGTTGACCGGATTCAGGCGCTGTCCCACCCGCATGAGCTTCTCGGCGTTGAGCGGGCTGCTCAGGTACGTCTCCCCGGCCGGGGAACGCAGTTCGATGGCGGTCGGCTCGGCGGGCGCGATGACGCCCGCCGCGGCGGTCGCTTCGATCCGGGACGGCACCGGCGAACGATCCGGCGGCGGCAGCGTGGCCGACTCGCTCGAGCATCCGGCGATGAGCGCGATCGCGGCCGCGCCCACCAGCCAGAGCCGTGCCCTAGGCAAGGGCGTCGTGGGTCGCACCGCGCCGGCGCCGGATGACCAGCGTGCCCGCGCCCACCGCCGCGACCAGACCGAGCGCCCCCGCGCCCAGCAGGGCGAACGGCACGCCCGAGTCGTCGGCGGGACCGTCGCCCAGCGCGAGTTCCACCGGCGGCAGGCCACCGGCGAGGGTCTCCACGCCGTTCTCACCGGTGCGGTAGTAGTCCACGACGGTGAAGGCCCCGTCGCCGTCGAAGATTCCGACCAGCTTCACCCCGGTGTCGGCGACGATCGCGGTCGTCGAGTCGATCTTGGTGATGCCGATGGCGTCGAACAGCTGTCCGCCCAGGTTCAGTGCCACCACCAGGGCGACACCGGCGGCGAGCGCGGCCGCCGCGGCGGCGGTCAGCGCGGCCTGGGCGCTCAATGCGGCGGCGAGGCCCGCATTGGCGGCGTCCAGTTGCAGCTGCAGACCGGTCACGACGCCCGCGGCGGCGTCGGCGGCCAGCTTGGCCTGCAGGGCGGTGTCCAGCAGGGCCTGCATCTGGGCGTTCGCGGCGACCACGGTGGACAGGTCCACGCCGGCCTGGACCCCGGCGGCCAACTGCGCGGCCAGCGCGGCGTCCAGCGCCGTCTGCGCGTCGAGCTTGGCGTCGTTCAGCTTCGCGGTCAGCCCGGTGGTGAGGGTCTGGGCCGCGGTGACGTCGGCGGCGAGCTTGGTCGCCAGCGCGAGGTTCGCCGCGGCCGAGGCCTGCGCCGCGCCCTTCTCGATGGTCAGCTTCTGCGCCAGCGCGGCGTCGAGCGAAGCCTGTGCGGCACTTGCCACCTGGGCCGCGGCGTCGGCCGCCAGCTGCGCCTTGGCGGCCGCGTCGGCGAGCGCCTGGGCGTCCAGCCGCGCCTGGGTGGCCAGCTGGAGCTTCGCCGAGGCTTCGGCCCCGGTGGCGGCCGCGGCCTGGGCCTCCAGGGTGGTCGCCTTGTCCGCGGCGGCGCGCGCGGCCGCGGCGGCATCGGCGGCGGCGGTCTTGGCGGCGTCGGCCGCGGTGCGCGCGGCGGTGGCGTCGGCCTGCAGCTTGGTCACGGTCTGCGCCGCGATGACGAGGTTCTGATCGGCCTGCGCCGAGGCCGCGGATGCCTGTGCCGCATCGACTTTCGCCTGTGTCGCGGCCACGGTGGCCTGGGCGGCCGCGTCATTGGACTGCGCGGCGGCGGCGACGGCGGCGTCGTGATCGCGCTGGGCGCTCGCGACCGCGTCGACGGTCGTCTTCGTGGTGGCCTCGGCCTGGGCCCGCGCCTGGATATCGGCGTCGGAGAGCGCTGCGGTCACGTCGGCCTGCACCCCGGCGGCGGCATTGCCCGCCGCCGCGGCGGCGCCGTCCACCCGCACCTCGGGCACCTGCACCTGCGGAACCTGGACCTGGGGCACCTGCACCTGGGGGACCTGCACCTGCGGGACCTGCACGTTGACGACCGGGGCCTGGACGTTCGGCGCCGCGACCGTCGGCGCCGACGCTTCGGGGATCTGCACCGGCGGCACGTTCACCTCGGGGGCTTTGACCGGGGGCACCGCGACCTCGGGCGCCCTGGTCGGCACCGCGGGCACCGCGACCGAGGGCACCGTGATCGGCGGCACCTGTACGTTCACGTTCACATCCGCCTTGGCATCGGCCGTGGCCGAGGTCGATGGCGCCGGATCGGCCGCAGCCGTGGCCGCGATGGGCCCGGTCACCGCGAGCGCCAGGGCGACCACGGCCCCGGCGGCGGCTAGTCGAGATCGCCGAGAGTTGGCGATTGAATAGTCCGACATCAGATTTCGACCTCTCATTCATCAACTTCCACCGCCGCGGGGAAGCAGTGCGGCCCGGTGCCGACGCAAAGAATCGACAGCGAACAGCCGGTGTCAACGGTGCCGTGTAGACGACTCGTCAAGTGCTTGAATGGGTGTCGCCGGTTCGCGAGGAATTGTTACGGGTGCCGGTCGGCCGTCCCGGCATGCGAGATAAACGCCGTCCACGAATCCGGGCAACATCTCACGAAGAGCACCCTGAACAGGGCTTATCTTCTTGAAAACGCGAGCATTTCAAAAATTTCAGATGGACGGATGACCAGATTTCGGCGGCGTTCGACCGGCCCCTAATCCCCCTATTGCCCCTAACCGGCGCCCGACTCCGTAGCCCGATCCCCTAACGGGATTGGCTTCGCAATTACTCCGGGAACACATCACCACTCGAACACCGGCGAAGCGTTTCCGACACCGCACAATTGCGCTGCGAGTACGAGAAATCCAGGTGGCTCACCGGTTGCCCGAGGGCTCCGCGAGCATGCGCGCGACCCCGCCCCCGCCACCGCGGGTGAGCCCGGAACCCGCCGTCCCCGTGCACTTTCCGACCCGCCCGCGGCTTGTCGGTGGGGTCACATACCTTGGGCGCATCGTGATCGACCGGGAGGGAGAACGATGGCCTCGAATACGAGTGCCACGCCGGAGGAACCGGCTTGGGAAAATGCTTCTGTAGTGCGGGTTCTGCCCGCAGTCGCACCGCGCAAGCTGAACAAGGTGCCGTTCGTGGAACTGGCCGACGGCCGGCTGCAGGGCGTGGTGTCCAGCGGCTCGGACATCGCCCGGGTCTACGTGGCCTCGGTGACCGCGGGCACGCACGGGCTCAGCTGCAGCACCAACAACAATCGGCCGTGCGGCGGGTTGAACCAGGGGTGGGCCTGCAAGCATCTGGACGCGCTCATCAGCGAGGCGGTGCTGCAGTACGGCCAGGATCGAGTGGCCCGGTACCTGCGCGTCGAGGTACCCGAGGGCGAGCGACTTTCCCGGTATCTCAACGGAACTCGCGATCCCGCGCCCGCCGCGGCGGTGTTCAGCCGCTTCCTGCGCCATCTGACCTACCTGGAACTGCCGGGTAGCACGGCGCCGATTCCGGAGCTGCACTGGTTCCCGGCGGGGGTGGGTCGCTGATGCAGGCCGTACAACTGTCCGCGCTGGCGGAGACGCCGGCCGGTGTCACCGCGGCCTTGGACGCGGTGCGCGGTTTCGACACCGCGCTGATCAACGGGCTCGCCCGAGTGTCCGAACCGCAGCACGCGGCGCTGACCGCGCTGGCGGCGGGCGTCGCGGGATCGCCTCTGGCAGAAGCGGTGTCGAACGCCGTCGCCAAGGTGAGCGCCGGGGCCATCGGTCCAGACGAACTGTCGGCGCTGGCCGCCGCCCGCGCCGCGCTGCTGGGCGCGGTGCACGACGCCCTGCTCGAACAGGCCGACAAGGCGCTGGGCCGCAACCGATCCGAGTGGACCGCCGCGGCCACGGCCGGGACCCCGAGCGCGCTGGCCGCGGGTTCGCGCGCCTGGCTCGGCGAACTCGCCATCGCGGGCTGGCGGGGTGTGGACCACGACCTGGTGTCGGCCGCCGATCGCACCGTCGAGGCCCTGCTGGCCGAACCGGCGCTGCGCCGCCTGGCGGTGCTGCTGGACGGCTTCACCGCCGAACTCGCCGCCTCGTCCCCCGTCGCGACCATGGACCGGGTGCCGGCGCGGCGCTGGGCCGACCTGTGGGCGCGCGCCCTGCTGCTGTCCTGGCGCGGCACGGAATCCCTTGCCGCCGAGACTGTTTCGGGTCGGCTTCTGCCCCTGGGCGTGGACGTGCACGAGCACGGGACCGCGGTGCAGATCCAGGTGCACGGCGTCCTGGAGGTGACCGACGCTCCGGCCCGCCTGGTGCGGGTCTCGGTGGCCGCCGCCAAGGTGGACACCATCGTGGGCCCGGCCGTCTGGCAGCTGCTGGGCACGCATCGGCAACTGCTCACCGCGCTCGCCGAGCACCGCGCGCTGGATCTCACCGAGATGGCGCTGACGGTCACCGGCGACCTGCTGTGGGACGACAATCACGCGAAGGCGGGTACGGACGCCGATCCGTTCGCCACCGCCGCCGTGCAGCTGCCGCAGGCCACGGCCCAGGCGGTGGCGCCGCTGGATCGCGACCCCGTGCACGTCGCCGTGCCGGTGCTGTTCGAGGGCTACCGAATCCACGAGGGCGCACTGGAATCGGGCGACCAGCGCATCGCGATCGATCTGGACGCGCTGCCCGCGGCCGGTCCGCTCACCGCCGCCGCGGTGACCGGCTCCGCGCTGCTGATCGGTCTGCTGCGCTGGGACGCGAGCGGCTGGTCGGTCCGGCCGCTCGCCGTGCAGCGCAAGGTCAAGACGACGCTGACCGCCCTGCACAACGGTGACTGGGCGCTGGGTCCCACCGACCCGAAAGTCGCGAAGGCGCAGGCGAAGTCGGGTGACGCCGTCGCGGTGTTGCGCGAACGCGCGGGACGGTTGCTGCGCAAATGACCGAACCCAATCACGAGGCGCGCCGCCAGGTGCTCTACTGGCGACTGCTGGCCGGGGTGTTCGCCGGTGATCAGCAGCCGACCCTGGAGCAGGCGAGCGCGGGGATCGTCGACGATCTGGGACTGCCGCTGGCCGTGCTGGATCCGGGCATCTCGATCGACAATGTGGTGCAGCGGTATCCGGACATGCGGGCCGAGTTCGACGGGCTCGATTTCACGGAGAACACCGCCGGCACGGATACGCCCGGCGGCGAGGCGGATATCACCGGCGAGACCGGCGGCGCCGAGACCGCCGAGGACGCGACCGAGCTCGTCGCCGACGCACCGGCGGCGATCGGTGCGGCCGATGTCCGCACCGCCGCACTGGTTTCCAAGCTGCTGCTCAACGTGTTCGCCACCGGCACCGGGCAGGTCAGCGCCACACAGCTGTCGGGCTGGCAGTCCGACGCCAACTGGCTGCGCCGCTGCCTCGGCGAGGAGGCCGGCAGCGTGCACGGCGTGCTGACCGGGCTCGAAGGTGAGCTGGTGTCCCGCATGCGATTGCGCGAGGTGCTGGCCGATCCGCAGCTGGCCGCACAGCTCACCCCGAGCATGTCGCTCATCGAACAACTGCTGCGGGACAAGCACAATCTGTCCGGGGTCGCGCTGGCCAACGCCAAACGCCTCATCCGCCGCTACATCGACGAGGTGGCCGAGGTGCTGCGCACCCAGGTGCAGCAGACCAGCGTCGGCACCGTCGATCGTTCGGTTCCGCCGAAGCGCATTCTGCGCAATCTCGATGTGGACCGGACGATTTGGAAGAATCTGCCCAACTGGAATCCGCGGGACGAACGGCTGTACGTCGATCGGCTCTACTATCGCCAGACCGCCAAGCGCACCGTGCCCGCCCGCATGATCGTGGTGGTGGATCAGTCCGGATCGATGGTCGACTCCATGGTGAACTGCACCATTCTGGCGTCGATCTTCGCGGGCCTGCCCAAGGTGGACGTGCACCTGATCGCCTATGACACCCGTGCCCTGGATCTGACACCGTGGGTGCACGATCCGTTCGAGGTGCTACTGCGCACCAATCTCGGCGGCGGCAACGACGGGCCGATCGCCATGGCCATGGCCCAGCCCAAGATCACCGACCCGAAGAACACGGTGCTGGTGTGGATCTCGGACTTCTACGAGTTCGACCGCTCGCAACCGCTGTTCGAATCCATGGAGGCCGTGCACCGTTCGGGGGTCAAGCTCATCCCCGTCGGCTCGGTGAACAGCTCCGGCCACCAGAGCGTCAACCCGTGGTTCCGCGAGCGCTTCAAGGCGCTGGGCACCCCGGTGCTGTCCGGACGCATCCAGAAGCTCGTGCACGAGCTCAAGAACTTCCTCGACTAGGAGACCTTCCATGAACGACGTTTTGCGCGCCCCCGCCGAGATCAAGTACGCCGAGGAGCTCGACTGGCTCGAATCCATCGACGACGGCCCCAAGCCCTTCGCGTGGCGGTTGAGCCCGAAGATGGTGCGGCTGTTCATACTCGGTTCCGAACGCGCCGACGGCCTCGATCGCGAGATCGACCAGAAGTGGTTCGGCGACCGGAGTTTCGTCGAGCGCAGCATCGTCACCCTGGCCTCCGATCGCGGGCTGCTGCTGATCGGCGATCCGGGTACGGGCAAGAGCTGGCTGGCCGAACTGCTCTCGGCGGCCATCAGCCGCAACTCCACGCTGGTGGTGCAGGGCACCGCGGGCACCACCGAGGACCACATCAAGTACTCGTGGAACATCTCCATGGTCATCGCCAAGGGGCAGTCGCGGGAGTCGATGATCCCCTCCCCGATCATGACCGCCATGGAGCAGGGCGTGATCGGGCGCTTCGAGGAGCTGACCCGGTCCACCAGCGACGTGCAGGACGCGCTGATCTCCATCCTGTCGGAGAAGTACGTCTCGATTCCCGAACTCGATGACGACAACGTGGTTTTCGCCCAGCCCGGCTTCTCGATCATCGCCACCGCCAACAGTCGCGACCGCGGCGTGAACGATCTGTCCTCGGCGCTCAAGCGACGGTTCAACTTCGTCCGCATCCCGGTGGTGTCCAACAAGAAGAGCGAGGCGGAGATCGTGCGCTTCCGCACCGCCGAACTGCTGCGCCGCCATTCGATCGAGCTGGAGGTGCCGCCCACGCTGCTGGACATTCTGCTCGAGAGCTTCGCCGATCTGCGGGCCGCCGCGGCCGCCGCCACCAGCGATGACGACAAACTCGAGTCCGCGCTGTCCACCGCCGAGCAGATCGGCGTCCTCGAGGACGCCATCCTGCACAGCCAGTTCTTCGGGGCCAGTGCGCTGAGCGCGCAGGACCTCGCGGGTTCGCTGGTCGGCTCGCTGGCCCGGCGCGCGCCCGAGGACCTGGCGATTCTGAACAAGTACCTGCACGGGGTGGTCGAGCCGCGCACCAAGGACAAGAAGGGCAAGGCGCCCTGGGGCGAGTTCCTCGAGGGCGGGCGGGCCGCGATCGCGAGGCTCTCGTGACCGTCTCCGAGACTCGGCGCGCGCCGAATACCTTTGCCGCACTGCGTGATCAGCTGACCGACGCCGCCGTGGCGTTCGCCGGCGCGCCCGGGGCGGCGGGCGACATCCTCGCGGGCATCGTCGACGACGTCGACCGGGCGCTGTCCGAACGCCTGGAGATCTTCCCGGTCTGCCACCACTCGCCCGCGTCCGGACTGGCCATGGTGCGGCGGCTGCGTGAGAAGCAGCCCGCCGTCATCTATCTGGAGCTGTGCGAGGACATGCGGCCGCTGCTGGACGAGCTGCGCAACTGCCGTCTGCCGGTGGCGTTGCAGGCGTTCGCCACCGACACCGCGGGCTTCCCGGCGGAGTGGGCGCCGCTGTCGGTGGTCGCGCCGATCACCGAGGCCTCGGCCGAGTACCAGGCCATCGCGTACGCGCTCGAGACGCCGGATGTCGAACTGGTGCTGGTGGATCGGTCGACCGATCACGTCTTCCAGTGGGCGCCGCGGGAATCCGAGGAACCGGGGTTGCCCGCAGAGAGCGAGCGTCCGGAGGAGGACGGCCTGCACGGCGCGGCGGTCGGCATCGAGATCGGCGACCTGCGACCGCGTTTCGCCGAACTGGAAGAGCATCTGCTGCATCACGGCAAGGTCCGGCACTGGTCCGAGTGGTGGGACCAGTACGTGGAGCAGCCGCTCGCGGGCGCCGACTACGACACCTACCGCCAGGTCATGGTGATGATCGGCAGCCTGTTCCGCCGACTGCGGCGCGGGAGCACGGTGGAGGACGAGGACCGCGAGCGGTACATGTGGACCCGCATGCGGGAACACCTGTCCGCCAACGCGATCGACCCGGCTCGGGCGCTGTACATCTGCGGCGCCGCGCACGCGGCGAGTCCGGTGGAGCAGTTCGGCGTCGACTCGGACGCACCGTTCGAGATCTCCCCGCGCTCGGCCACCGCCTGGCACTACGGGCTCATTCCGTCGAGCAATTCGGCGATCGAGGCGCAGTTCGGGCTGGCCGGCGGCGCGGTGTCGATCGCGGCGGCGACCTGGTCGAAGGGGTTGCGGCGCGGGAAGTTACAGCCCTTCCAGCTGGCCGGGCAGCCCGGTGCGAAGCCGCGGGCGAGCAAGCTGCCCGTCCTCGCGGGCGAGACCGAAGCGCAGGTGCGGGATCAGCTGTCGGGGTTCCTGTCCCGGCCGTCGGCGCTGGATCCGCTCGACGAGGCCGAACTGCTGGAATGGTCGGTGGACATCGTGCGGCTGGCGCGGCGCAACGGCTACCTGGCCAGCACCGCCGACGCCATCGCGATCTTCGAGACCTCGATTCTGCTGGCGGGCCTGCGCAATCGAGCGCGTCCGACCCCGTACGACTTCCAGGACGCGGCGGTCACCTGCATCGAGAAGGATCGGGTGCCGGGGCGGCGCGATGTGCGCAGGCTGTGCGAGATCTTGCTCGGCGGTGACCGTATCGGCCAGGTCGGCTACGCGGCCCTGCCGCCGCTGGCGCGCGATGTGCTGGATCGGCTGGCGCCGCTGGGTCTGGATCTGTCCAAGCGGACACTGCAGCGCGCGCTGCTGGACGTGAAGGCCACGCCCGACCTGCGGCCGTGCTCGGATCTGCTCTGGCTGCTGCGGCGGTTGCTGCCGCAGGACGCGGTGCGGCCCATCATGGGTTCGCGCGGGCTCGGCGAGACCTCCATCCAGGAGAGCTGGGATATCGGGCTGGGCAAGTACCAGCGTTCACTGGTCGAACTCGGCTACGAGGGCGTGTCGGTGGAGCAGGTGCTCGAGCAGCGGTTGCGCCGGGCGGTCTCCGCGCCGGACGCGACCGCGGCGGTGGCGCTGGGCGCGGTCGAGGACGCGCTGGTGTATCTGGGCTCGGTGCGCCTGGCGTCGGAGCTGGGCAATCGCGCGGTCGAACTGCTGGCCGCCGAACGCACGGTGGACGACGCTCCGGTGGTGCTGCGGCGTATTCGGCTGCTGCTCAACTACTTTCGGTCGACCGAGGAGGGTTTGCCGGCCTGGTGCGAGCGGTTCGTCACCGCGGGCTATTCCCACTACTGCACCCTGCTGCCCACCGCGTTCGCCGCCGAGGAGACCGGTCCGGCTCAGGTCACGGCCATGCTCGGGTTCCTGTTCGGCATGGAGAACCTGGCCCTGTCCCTGGGCTGCGATCACACGCAGCTGGAATTGGCCGTCCTGCAGTCGCATCCGGAGGCGCCGGCCAAGGTCGCGCTGCTGTGGGCGGCCCGGTTCCAGCTCGGGCTGCTGAGCCTGGCGGACCTGCGCGAGCGCTGCGACGCGATGCTCGCCAATCCCCTCGTGCTGCCCACGGTTCCGCAGTACGTCAGCGGTTTCGTCCAGGCCATCGACCCCGCTCCGGCCCTGAAACCCTTTGTGGTGGAGCTGTTGTCGAAGGCGTTCGGGTCGCTGCCGGACACGGTGCTGCTGCCCTGGCTGCCGAAGCTGATCACCACGCTGAAGGAGCAGACGGCCGACCTGATTCCCGGGCTGGTCCGGGAAGCGGCCCGCACGTTCCCCGGCGCGCTACCGGCCGTGGACGCCTTCACGCCCCCGTGGTCGGTGGAGTTCGCGACCCCTGCCGCACCGGCGTCGGCCGCACTCCCCCAGGGACCGGCCGCGGAACTGCTGGCGGCCCACCCCGCCGCCTGCGACGCGCTCGCCGCGCTCCTGGGCGTCGAGGGCGCGTGGCGGGAACTCGGTCCGGTCGGTGACCGCGAGCTGACCGAGCTGCTGGACCGTTTCCCGGCCACCGCGAGCGCGCTGGCCGAACAACTCGGCGCGGCGGCGCGCTGACGCGATACCCATCGGGCCGGACCGGGCGAACTCGCCGGGTCCGGCCCGATGCGTTGTCCGGGCTTCCCGCCGCGCCGTTGTCGACCGCCCGGAGCGGGCGGTGCGCGTTCCGGGCATGGGCCCGAGCGCATCGCACATTGGAACGGTCCCCGCGGCGTCCTAGCGTTGGTGGCACACCACTCGCTACGACTTCGGAGGTCATCCCGATGCCCGTTCAGATCGGCGTCTTCCTGCCCACCTCGGGACCGCACCACACCGGCGCCGAGCTCCGCGCCGCCGCCCGGGCCGCCGAGGATGCCGGGCTCGAATCCCTCTGGGCCACCGATCATCTGATCGCGAGCCAGCCGATGCTGGACAGCACCGTGGCGCTGACCACCGCGGCGGCGGTCACCGACCGGATCAAGGTCGGCTTCGGCGCGCTGCTGGTGGCGCTGCGACCCGTGGCCTGGGCGGCGAAGGAGATCGCCACCCTGCAGCAACTCTCGGACAACCGGGTGCTCCTGGGCATCGGCACCGGTAACCCCGCGCACGGTGACATCGGCTGGCGCGCGGCGGGCGTGCCCTTCGCCGAACGCGGCCCCCGCACCGATCGGGCCCTCACCCACCTGCCCGCCCTCATCTCGGGCGCCCCCGCACCCCTGGCCGACGATCTGCACCCCGTCCTGTCCCCGCCGTCCCCCGTTCCCCCGATTCTCGTCGCGGGCAACAGCTCCCGCGCCCGGGCCCGGGCCGCCGCCCACGGCGACGCCTGGATGCCGATCGATCCGCCCCTGGCCGACCTGCCCGCCCTGCTCACGGACCTGAAGACCCGTGCGGCCCAGCACAACCGCCCCACCCCCACGATCACCGTCGTCGCCCCCACCCTCCCCGCCGACCCGCATGCGGCCGCCGACCTGCTGACCGCCTACGAGTCCGCCGGCGTGACCCGTGTGGTCCTGGCCCCCACCCAGGAAGGCTGGCGGACCGACTACGCGAACGCCGCCGCCCTGCGCGCCTCGCAGTAGGACTGCCGTTCCGGTCGGAGCCGGGGCGCACGCCGCCCCGACGCGGCGCGAAGCCTCACATCCGAAGTGGCTGGCAAAGAACCACAGCCGCACCCAGGTAGGCGACGCGGCTGTCCACCCGGCATCCGGGAGACGATGTGGCCCGAGCCGCGCCGGCGCATCTCCGGCAGCAGGTACAGCACGAGCCGGACGGGGCCTCGCGACGCAGGCGTACTCACCCCTGCCTCTGCCGGCAACGGGGATACCGACGCGCAACGGCCGGCACCGCTCCCCGCAGGCCCGAACGCGGCGCGGTCTACGGTGGACGCGACCGAGGCAGCGGTGAGGGGATGGGTTGCGTATGAGATTCGGGTTCATCTCGCATGTGGTGAGCGACGGCGACTCCGCGACGGCATTGCGGGAGGTGGTGGAGCTCGCGGTACTGGCCGAGGAGTGCGGATTCGACTCGTTCTGGCTGGCACAGCACCACTTCGGGGCGTGGCGGGCGCACTGCCCGTCCCCGCTGGTGGTGCTGGCGGCCATCGCGCAGCGGACCGAGCGGATCCGGCTGGGGACGGCGGTGATGATCGGGTCGCTGGAGGATCCGATCCGGCTGGCCGAGGACGCGACCACGGTGGACGCGCTCAGCGGCGGCCGGGTGGAGTTGGGGCTGGGGGCGGGGGCGGATGCCGGGACCGCCGCGCGGTTCGGGCGCGAGCACGAGGAGCGGCACGCGCGGTTCGCCGAGAACCTGGCAGAGCTGTGCGCGCTGCTCGGGCAGGACGGCGATCTGGTGCCGGCGGGGAACGGGCTGCGCGAACGACTGTGGATCGGCACCGCGTCCGACGCGGGATTCGAGCTGGCCGCGGAGTTCGATCTCGGGGTGCTGACCGGCCGGACGTCGTCACCGCAGGGGCCCAGGGACGAGATCGCGGCCGAACGGGTGGCGAAATACCGTGCGGCGCAGGAAGCCGCGGGCCGGGAGCCCAGGGTGGGACTGTCCAGATCGGTCCTGTGCGCCGAGAGCGCGGCGGCGGCGTTCGAGCACATGCGACCGGGGATCGAGCGCTGGGTGTCGACTTCCATTGCGGCGGGCCGCTTTCCGGCCGGGTTCAGCGCACTGGACTACGTGGACACCGGGCACGGATATCTGGGGACGGGTGCGGCGGTGGGCGCCGCGATCCGCCGGGACCCGGGACTGCCGGGGGCGACGGAGTTCCTGTGCAACGTACAGCCGGCCGGGCCGGCCCCCGCCGCGGTGCGGATGAGCCTGCGGATGTTCGCCGACGAAGTCATGGCGCCGTGGACCGATTCGGATCGAGCCTGACAACCGCGTCGGCGAGATCGGCGAGCAGTCACTCGGAGTGCGAGACCAGGACGACGGCCACGCCTTGTCGGCCAACCGGTTTCGATACGTCTACACGGCTGCGGCAGCGGGCCGTTCGGCCGAAGGCTTGCGCGAGTCGATCCTGGCGATCACGCGGTGACCGAGAGTGTGACAGGGCTTCTCGATGAAACGGTAGGTGAGCGCGGAGATCAGCAGCGCCGACGTCACCCAGGTCAGCAGGGTCAGCCACTGAGCGGGAACGCCCAGGACCGACGTGTTCCAGCGCGGGATGGCATCGAGGATCAGCGCGTGAACCAGGTAGAGGGAGTAGCTGATTCGGCCCAGGTAGAGCAGCGGGCGGGGGAACGAGTAGCGGCGCAGCAGCAGGAAGGCCGCGAACATCACGTAGGCGGGCAGGATCGTCAGGGGCTGTTTGACCCAGGTGACCCACACGCCGGTAATCGGATCGACGACGGCCGGAACCAAGGTGCTGACGCCGAAGATCAGGCACATGGCGAAGGCGAACACCAGCCACCCGCGCGGCGCGGTGATCTCGCCGGCGGTCATGCGGTAGAGCACCGTGCCGACGAACATCGTGGCGAGGTAGCCGAAGGTCAGCACCGAGGCGCCGGGCTGATTCAGGAACAGGGGCACGGCGATCACCGAGATCAGGATCGCGGCGAGCGCGGCGCGGCGGTCGGTCGCCAGGCACGCGAAGACCGTCGCCGCGGTGATGGTCGCGACGACCACGATCGAACGGGTCAGGGCGCCGGCGTCCGCGCTCGTGAGCAGTGCGGGCGGCAACAGCGCGCCGGGCACGATCAGGACCAGCGCGCCCACCGCCAACGGCACCGACCGGCGATTGAGCCGGGCGATGAGCAGCAGCGACAGGATCAGATAGAACACCAGCTCGTAGGACAGCGACCAGGAAGCGCCGATGATCTGGATGTCCCAGCCGCCGATGAAGAACTGCATCATGGTCAGGTTCGCCAGGAAGTTCAGGACCGGCTGATCCCAGAACGGATCCGGCAGTTCATATCTGCCGAACGAGTTCAGTAGCATCGCCGCGACCAGGCAGGCCCAGAACAGCGGGAAGAGCCGGAAGAACCGGCCGGCCCAGAACGCGCCCAGCGAGCGGCCGCGTTCGAGCGAGGCCGGAATGATGAATCCGCTGACGATGAAGAAGACGAACACACCGAACTCGCCGAGTCCGAAATACGCCTGCGAGAAGCGGAAATACTCGGGCCAGAGCCGCTCGGAACAGTGCTGGACCACCACCGCCAGAGCCGCCAGGCCGCGCAACGCGTCGAGAAACTCGAATCGCCCGGAGCGACCGCGCGCCACTGGTTCCACGGGGGCGACCGCGGGCGCGATGGGGCTGTCGACTGTCATGAGGGAAAGCCGCCGAAATGTCGGGACATATTCAACGAGCTGGAACCGGGGCGGCGCACAGCTGAGATTAGTAGCACGCTGGTCGCGGTTGCACCAATCCAGACGAGACGGACATCAAATCGGGCTGCCGAACCGGCGCACACGGACGGTGGAGTGGCCGAACGTGTTCCAATCCGGGCCGGGTACTGTCTGGCATTTATGGGGTATGACGTTAGTTTTCATGCGATCGACATGCGGATGATCGAGAGCAGGGTGCTTCCGTACATCGCGGGGTACGGGGATGAACGCGATCTGGATGATCTGATCAGGTTCGGGGTGGAACAGGCGAAGGTCCGATTCCGGGCGAACGGGTGGGCACTGGGCGCTATGCAGGCGCTCGGCGGCAATGACGGCTTCGACCCGCACCTGTACGTGTGGGGCCGCCCCTATTTCATTACCGCGCAGTCGCCGGAGGATGTCGCCGAGGCGGTGCTGCAGTACAACCGGTGCACGGTCGATCAGGTGGATCAGCTCGCGACGCATCAGCTGTCGCTGCTCGATCGGCGGCTGCCCGGCCACGTGCGGCCCGATACGGAGGGCACGCTGCCCGCGGATCACCACCTCGCCGAAGAGGTCGGCGGCCATATCGTGCTGCTGCGCAACGCTGTTCGCGCACTGCGGTCCGGGCAGCCGTTCGTCAAGCCGGACGGCGAGCGCGCCGATCCGGGCGACATCCTGGTCGGGAACCTGCAATTCGTGCTGGTCGAATTTCTCTCGTACATCCTGCCCGGCTGGATTCAGCGCGGAAAGGCGTGGCCGACACTGCTCGAGCGCACCGCCGAATTGGACGGCTACTCCGGCCTGGTCGACAACTCGGCGTTGCTCGGCATGCTGCAGTCGGAATTCCCATCACTCGAATGGCAAGCCAACTACACGATTCCGGCCAACTACGAGGTCGGCGGATACGTCAGCCCCGCCGCGGTGAAGTTGACCCGCCAGTGGCTGGCGCGCAATTCCGACGAGCTGCTAGCCGAGGAGGAGGACGGCGACGATTACCTCCGGACCGCGCTGCGCAAGACCGACGAGGCTCTCGCGCTGGCGGCGCGGATCGGCGGCGGGTTCGTGGAAGCGGCGGAGATCTATATTCCGATGCAGGGGAAGATGAACTGAACCGCCGGGTCTAGAGGTACCTGTAGACCGAGTAGTCGCCGTCCTCGCGGACGGCGATCAGTTCGTATCCGATATCGACCGTCCCGGCCCGCATCGCCGCCGCCAAGGCGGGCCGGGTTTCGAGCGCGGCGGCGAAATCCGGGTCGGCGGCGAGCATCCCGTCCAGGTATTCGCGTGAGCCCTGGTAGGCGCTGTCCTCACCGAACTCCCGGAGAACCAGGTGGTCGCTCACGTCGGCGTCTGCGGGTACGTCGAGCACCACGTCCACGGCGAGCAGGCTCGCCGGGCCGGTCTGCGCGATCAGGTCCAGGGTCCGCTCCCGCGCGGCGGGCCAGCGATCGCCTTCGGCGAGTACCAGGACTTCCGCGTGCTCGGCCCGCGAGCGCGCGACCTCGATCCGGAGGTTCTGCCCGGCGGCATCGGCGGCGAGGACAACCTCCACTATCTCCCGATGGATTCCGAGTAGATTTCGCAATCGCTCCTCGGGCAGATTCGCGATGATCTCGCCGTCGACGGGCTCGGCGTCCAGCAGCCGAGTCTCGATGTCCGCGTCCGTCTCCAGATCGAAGGCGGCGCACGCGAGTTCCTGCGGCCATTCCGCGGAACTGACGAATCGGAACGCCTCCACGGTGGCGGCGGCGACCGCGCGGAATTCCGCGTACGCTCCCGGCCACGGGATCATGCGGAACCAGTTGTCCATGCCCTCTTCGGGCTGCGGTTCGGCCCATTCCCCGAAGTTCCACATGTCGACGCTCCCCCGCCGCCGCTGCGGGTCCGACTGGGCACTGTCTGCGGCCAGCGCGGTTTCGCACATCAGGAATTCGTCGAACCTGAGGAACCGCGCGAACCTGTCGGTCTCGCCGCCGACGACGTTCCCGATCATCAACCGGCTGTTCGCCGGCAAGGTGAACAGGGTGTAGGCGAGGGCGTCGGTGAACCACTCCCACAACTCGTTGCGCACCCCCGCGGTCTCCGCCATCGGGCTGCCCCCGGACGATGAGAACAGGTCCTCCATCGACATCGTCTCGACAACCGTCCGCCCGTCTTCGAAAGACGTACGGGTGACGGTGAATTGCGATGGATCGAAGTCGCTCACGTCGAAGGCTTCCTGTGCTCGAGCCTCGCGCAGGTCGTGCTTCCAGTACTTGCTCATGAACCCTCCCCGGTTCGAACCCTTCACCGACCGAGGGGTTCTCGGCATCGGTTATAGCAGGGCTCGGCAAGCCTCCCCGGAGGTACCTCGGCGGCGCCCTACGGCTGCGACTCGGCCCAGTTAACCGGGCGACGGCTGCGTCCGCCCACCGCTTCGGGGCATCCGAAGTTGACCATGGTCGGGCACCCGATGATGCTGTACGCGTTATGGATTCGACAATTGAACCGGTCCGGCGGACCCAAGAGCGCATTCATCGTCGTCGCCGGGTGATCTTCGGTGAGCTGCCCGAGCGGGAGCGGGAGGCGATCGTTGACGAGACGTTCGAAGTCTGGTCGGAGCATGTCGTCGGGAACACTCGCGCCGAGTTTCGCGAGCACCGCCTGTTCGATGACACGCGGCTGCACCTGTTCTATGGCGCCTCAGGCGAACTCGCGGCCTTCCTGAACTTCACGGTCGATCCGATACCGGTGTCGGGACGCAAGCTGCTCGTGGTGTCGTGCGCGGTGATGAGCAGACTGCACTACCGGGCCATGGTGCCGCTCGCGACCGCTCTCACGCAGGAGATACTGCGAACGCGTCTTACCTTCGCTCGCCACGAGCTCGCCTACAACGCGGTCGCGTCCTCGCCGATTTCCTTCGGTACCCTCACTCGTTTCACACCGGAGTACTACCCTCACGTCGACGGCCGGGTCGCTCCCGCATACATACTCGACGCGCTGACCGAAGTGGCACACCGCCGAGACTTGGTGATCGACGACGACGATCCGTGGATCCTGCGCAGTGATGCCGTCATCCGGCATCCGGACCGTATTCGTGCGTCCCGCACAATGCAGAACCCCGACCGATACATCCGATGGTTCCTGGATCGCGCACCCAACTGGGATACCGGCGAGCTCCTGATGATGTGGATCCCACTGACATTCGGCAACGTCTGCACGGGCCTGATGAACCTGGTGCGCCGCCGCCCGATCGGCTGATTCTCGGGCACGAGCCCCTTGCCGCTCGATCCCCGCGCACATCCGGTCGCGTCCCGAATTGGACGCGCTGCGTAATCTCCTCATGCCGGACGACCCGGCGGACCTGCGGGAGAAGAGTACAGACGTCGGGTGGCCACCCGATGGGCGATTCGACCGGTCGGTCACGGAACCGGCGGAAAGGTCCGGAAACGCAGAGACTGCTCCCCGACAGTCCGCCCGGGGGAATGTGGATTGCCGCCGAGCAGCGGCCGCTACTCGGGCAGCGGGCGCTGCCCAACGGCGGCCACCGCGCTATTTGGCGGCTTTCAGAACCGCGTTGGTGCGCGAAGGTTTCCGCTTCAGCATCTTCTCGACTTCTCGACGGCGCTCGGCGATCTGCTCCGACGTGAGTGTCACCCGCGTGACGCGGCTGGGTCCCTGTATCAACACGCCCATCACTCGCCTCCTCGCACAATTGCTCTATTGCGGGACATATTACGCGTGTCGGGGCGTCCGACACCAACGATGTGTGCGGTGGGCGCGTCTGTAACCAAAAATTCTCCAATGCCTTTCGTCGCCACGGTTCGACCGAGCTACCGTTTCGGGCATGGGAGCGGCATCCCTCGAAGCCCTGAGAAACGCTGTAGAGCAGTCGTGGTCGGCTGACACGGCCGCCGGGTCCGGCTGGTCCGAGGTCAATCGCGCGAAGGGCCAGTGCGCGGTCACCGCCTGCGTGGTTCAGGACTACCTCGGCGGAGAGATCCTCCACACAACTGCGACATTGCCCGGTGGCGAGCAGGTTTCGCACTATTTCAATAGTGTCGCCGGCAGGGTCGTCGACCTGACGCGAGCGCAGTTCCCCACGGGTACCCGGTTTTCGGATCCAAGGCCGAAAACGAAGGAATTCGCCTCGACTCGCGAGTACTGCCTGTCTTACGACAGCACGAGACGGCGGTATGAGGCGTTGCGTGAGCGCGTCACGGGCCATCTCCCCCGGCAGGATTAGTTCGGACATCCACATCCTGAGCAACTCCGCTGCCTCCGGAACGAACGAATGCGGCTACAGCTCGCGAATGAGCACGTCGAAATGCGGCGCATCAGGCCAACTCGGGCGCAAAGCACCGACCTTCCGCCACCCCCACTTGCGATATGCCTGGTAGGCGCGCTCGTTGGCCGGCTGGACGAGCAGCGTCGCACGGCGCTCCGACCGCGCAGCGAGCAGTTTGTCGTGCAGCACGCGAGCAAGTCCATGGCCGGTGTACTCCGCGCACACCATGATCTCGCTGAGGGCGAAGGTTCGTGTTCCGTCCTCGGCGATGAACTCGTCGTGATCACCCTCGTCGAGCACGAGCCCCGACCACCACCGCGCATTTACTCCGAGTGGCCAGCCCCAGGTCTGGCCCGCAGGCGCACCGTTGACATATGCGAGGACCAGTTCGAACCCGCTGCCGCGGGCGGGGTCGGTATAGGCATCGAACCTGCGCATGAATTCGGCTGGTGATTCGAACGAGTCGCCCGATGCGATGGCGTCAACGTACGACCGGCGGTAGATATCCTCGACGACCTCTCGGATTTCGCGTGCCCTCGTGGCCGAGCAGTGTTCGAATGTCAGCCCGGCCAGTGGTGTACTCATGATGCGATCGCCTTTGTGAGAGAGTCGAACCGGCCGCGGAACTCGTCACCGAGCGCGAGCCCGTCGACTGCCGATCGGACGGGCTCGAGAACCTTCAGGGTTCGCGTGGACGACACGGATGCAAGGCTCGCCAGGACCGGCAATCCCTCATCAACCGCGCCGCCGACATCACCGATCTGCGCCCGCGCTGCGGCCGACCACGCGCTGAGATGAATCGCATTGCGTGTGCTCGCTTCCTGATGGGACGCGGCACCGTAGAGCACGTCACTGTGGTTGAGAGCTGGTACCGATTCAGCCTACTCAGCTTGTGGCAGGTACCGCACCTGCCCTGACAGCTCGCTATTGCAGCCAGATTCAGGTACGGATGCCCACGCGCTGACTCAGGTCGCGAACATCGCTGCGCATACCCGTCGGCGGCTTCTTCAACAGCTCCCTAAGCATGTCGCGGGCGAAGCCGTTGTATCGGATCGTTTCGGGCGCAGTCTGTTCCGACTTCACCAGCATCGTGAGGGCGGCGGTGTCCTCGTCGCGTTGCATGTGGGCACGGGCGACCTCGATGAGGTGGCGGCCACGCCGTGGCACCGAGACTATGTGGTCGGGGGCGATCGAGCGGGACGCGCGCAGGGCCTCGCCGGGCTGGCGGAGTTCGACGCCGAGAGTTGTTGCGTGTGCGGCCATTACCGGCTGGGAGAAGCTGGTTTGTACGTGGCGGTAGGTGGGGCCGAGCTGCTGGGCAATGTGGCCGGCCTGCTCGAGGGCATGCCAGGCGTCGCCGGAGCGGCCTCGGCGGCCGTGGACGTGGGCGATCTCGAACTCCAGCGCTCCGGCTATGCCGTGCCAGTCGTCGGGGGTTTCGGGGCGGGTCAGGTAGGGAGCGAGTTGGTCGATCGCGTTGCGGGCCAGTGCGATTGCCTCCTCCCACCGGCCGGATTCGCGAAGCGCCTGCACCATCGCCCACGCGCTGCAGGCGATCACGTAGGGGTCGTCGGCCTCGTAGCCCTCGTTCACCGCGCGGTCGGCGACCATCCAGACCAGCTCGGGGGCGGGCTGGTAGGCGACGTAGAAGTCGGCCAGCTGATAGACGCCGGCCAGGGTTCGGCGGGCGGCACGACGGTCTTCGACTGTACGCGCGGCCGTCTGGGCATCTCGGATCAGGCCGGGCAGCAGCGCACCGAGTTGCGAGCGGTGGTCGGGGCTGGAGTGGCGGATCCGCCACGCTTTGCGGAGGCGCTCGGCAAGGTGCTCCGCATTGATCGGCCGGTCATCGGGGGTGATGCGGTAATCGGTCAGGGCGGCCTGTACATCGGAGAGAGCCGAATGCCGTTCCCCCGCGAAGACGGTGACCGGTACGGCGTGATCATCCCCGGTAAGGGTGGCGAGGTCGTCCAGATCGAGGACGCGCGCGACGCGCAACAGCAGTTCGAGGCTCGGCGTCCGTTGAATTCTGCCGTTCTCCAAGGCTTTCAGCCATTCGGCGGACCGGCCGATCTGCGCGGCCAGTACCGGCCGCGCCATTCCGGCGCGCTCCCGGTACAACCGGACTCGCTGACCAATTTTCGAAGGACCTTCGGAACCACTCACGGGGACCACCTCCTGGTCGTGTTCTCACGACAATCGCCAGCGTAACGGCATTGGGGGTACGTTCGTACCCCTTCGCGGCGTCGGCCGGGCATACGTTCCACAGTGCCCGACGTCGGTCAGATCACCGGTCCCCGGCGCCGGGTGCACTCCAACACCTTCCAGGGACATGGAGAACACCCGACATGGAAATCATCGTTGTCGCCACCGTCATCGCGCTAGTGCTGGTTTCTCTCCGGAGCCGAGCGCTACCCGACACCGATCGCGCTCACCGCTCGAAGCGGTTGACCGTCGCCGGTATTCAGGCAGGGCTCGCCGCCGAATCGGCACGCAACTACGTCCCGGTCTACAGGGCCGGGTGAGAATCAATGGCCTTCACCGAGCCCGAAGCGAAAGTACTTGGCGCACTCTCGATCCTGGACTCGTCACATTCACTGACGGTGCGGCAACTCTGCCGCGCGACTCAGTTGCCCGAAACATCGGTGCACCGGGCACTGCTCCGGCTGTCGCGTATCGGACTGGTGTTGGGCACCTCCCAGGGCTCCACTCGATGGCGCTGCACCGACCGCGGCCGGCGCGCGATCACGCGACCCGTCTACAGCGACTACGCGGGGACACGACCATGACCGGCTACGCGATCGGATTCCTCCGTCCTGACCTGTGCGGACCGGTACGACCCGAAGACGAGGCGCGCATCCACGCGCTTGCCGCCGAGTTCGGGCGGTCACTGATTCTGATGTACTACGGAGACCCAGGCCGACCGGGCGGCGCGATGGTCAACCGCCTGATGAATCTCGCCTACGCCGTGGACGCCAACGAGGTGATCGCACCGAGCGCGAACCACTTCACGCCCGGTGACATCGCGGCACTGGTCAAGATCACCGACGTGGTCTGCGTGGACACCGGCGCCAGATACACCGCTCGCAACACCCGTATCCCCGCCGAATGACCGACCCCCGAAACGACGTTGAGGCTGGAATCGCCTGTGCGATTCCAGCCCCAACGGAGTCGGTTCGTGTAGATACACGAGGAGTGGAGCTAAGGGGATTCGAACCCCTGACCCCCACACTGCCAGGGCGTAATCCGCTGTATCACACCGTCTAGACCGTATTGAATTGTCGACGCACACAATGCATTACGTCCAATATGTCCAATGCGTGCGAACGAGTGATCGAACGTCCTAGAACACTTCTAGGACACGGTCGAACGCTTGTTCTCCCACGTCAGACACATGTCGGACGCCCGGAATAGGGTGTGATCTGTGACGGACGAACATGGCGGCGCGACTGATGGCGGACAGCGCGTGACGCGGGGAATCACCGTCACCGACGGATCGGACCTGCGGATCGGCCCGTTCCACATCGAAGTCAACATTGACACCGGCGAGACGACCGCTGCGCCGGTCGATGTCCACCTACGAACGGACATGTGGCCCTACTGGCTCGCCGAGGGAATCGAGGCCGTGATCGACGTCCGTCAGTACGCAGCCCTGATCCCGGCGGCGGTAGCCGCCGACGACGGCCCGGCGATCGACGCCGCAATGATCCGTGAACTCCGGTCCTCCATGCGTGCGGTGTGCGCCGCAGCGTTCGCGGTGGACTCGTTCTACGCGTCAGTGAAGGCGCGGTCGCCGCAGCACCCCGACGCCGACCGATGGCGGACTAACCGGACACCCCGCCACTCGCAGGTGTTCGAGACGTTCCGATACCACCTGAAACTCGACAACGCGACGTCGAAGGAGACGAAGAAGCGGATCACGCAGCTGTTCACGATCCGGGACGCGGCGGTTCATCCGGGATCGGAGTTCAAGGAGCCGGTGTACCGCCCGGACGTCAACGCGTCCGTCGACTGGCACTTCGGGGTGTTCACCGCTGACAACGCCGTGGCGTGCGTCGCGATGATCGTTCAGATGATCGACCGGTTCGAGCCACGTCTCCAACGCGGCAGTGCGGAACTGGCCGGGTTCCGGTCGAAGGTGCGGCCCGCGATGGACCGGGTTCTCGATCAGTACGAGGCCGTGGACGGCCTTCCCGCAATCGGGCGTGCGGTGCCCCCGACAGTGGAGCCGGTACCCGCTGACGCCTGACCCGTAGACGACGGACGTCGCCCGGGCGAGTTCCGCGTCACCAGGGCGGCGTCCACCATCGGGAACACAACACCGGGATCGAGCGTACTGATCGGCCGGTGTACGTCGGTCTTCTGAAAATTCGGTCAAATTCCCTGGCGTGTCGAATTCGGATAGTGCAGGTCGTGATCGTGGCAGGGTGCGTCAGACGGACTAGCGCAGCGTCCGGCGATCGAGGGCGTTCCCGCAGCGGTGGGTCCGGGGAAGCCGCCAACCCTCGATGTCCACAACATCGCCCGTGTCCGATTCAGGTTGCAACGCCGACACCGATCCCAAGGATTGCGGGCCCGCACCCGCCGCGTTAGGAGCAATCGCGGCGGGCTGTTCGAGCCGGGCTACGGACCATCCCGCTGCGGAACGTCCGGCATTCGTCGGTGTCGCGGATGCGGCAGATGGGCGTTGCGTCGGACGTCGTGGCGGCATGGCACGGGCATTCAGAACGGATGACGCAGGCGGTCTACGGCCGCGTATCCGACGACCGACTCGCAGCCGCCGCGCTCACGATGTCAGCGGCCGTTGGTAACCGCTAGGACACATCTAGGACAAATGGTTTCGTCAGGACATCCGCCAGAACGAGAAAAACCCTGAATCCTGTTGGGATTCAGGGTTTTTCGTTGTGGAGCTAAGGGGACTCGAACCCCTGACCCCCACACTGCCAGTGTGGTGCGCTACCAGCTGCGCCATAGCCCCGAACTCTGCGCTCGGTGTCCGAGTGCGGGGATGAAGTTACACCATGACCTGGGGGTCAGGGCAAATCGCGTGGACCCGGGTGCCGGCCGTGGGGCGAGACCGCGAGCACGAGCCGGCGAGAGGGTTAATGTTGGGCTACATGGGACACGGTTGGGGCGAGAAGGTCGTGGGGGGCATTCTGCGACTGCGGTGGGTGCTCATGGGGGTCGGGCTCTTCGTCATCGTCGCCGCGCAGGTGGTTGCGGGCGGGTGGCTGACCAGGTGGGACGTGGGGGTTTTGGAGTGGTTCGTCGCGCACCGGAGTGACGGGTGGAGTACCGCGGCTCGGGAGTTCACGTTCTTCGGGAACCCGGGGCGGGCCACCGTCGTCGCAGCAGCGGTTGCCGTATTCGTGGGGTGGCGAGCCAAGGACTGGCGGGCGGCGGTCTTGATCGGAGGCACCGTCGCGGGGGCGGCGTTCGCGGGGGCGATGCTCAAGCAGGTGCTCGACCGGTCGCGGCCGCCGGCCGACACCCGGATGACGGTCGTGACCAACATGTCGTTTCCCTCGGGGCACGCGGGGGCCACCACCGCGCTGGTGGGCGTGGTGCTGCTGACGTACCTGAGCACCCGGCCGGGGCGGTTGCGGGCCTGGGGCGCAGTCGCATTGGGGGTGGTGTTGGTCATCACCATGTGCCTCACTCGGCTATACCTCGGGGTGCACTGGCTCACCGATGTGGTGGGCGGCACCATTCTCGGCGGCACCGCGGTCGCCATTGCCGCGGTGGCGCAAGCCCATTGGCGGCCGCGATACACCGCCGTGCCGGACAAGGGCGGTGCCGGAAATTCCGCAGCGCTGGAGAAACCGCAGGCCCGAACCGCGCCGAACGATGTTCGAGGCACCCGCGGGGACGATGACGCGACCAACCAAACAGACGGTTTCAATCGTCGCTGAATGGCCGTCAGATGACTTGGGGCGGAAGAAAATATCGGGGCGGCCGTTCTGACGCCCGCGTACACTCGGCGGTGATTCTGGTTCGTCCGACAAGCCGTCCAAGGAGGCCGGCCGGCGAACCATCCGGGGTGGAGGGATCGCACGCGCTTGAGGCTGATCAATAACCGTTACGAGCTCCGCGAACTCGTCGGCCGAGGGGGAATGGCCGAGGTCTGGGGAGCGTGGGACAGACAGTTGCGCCGCCAGGTCGCGGTCAAGGTGCTCGATTCCGGGAGTCTGCCGCCGCTCGAACGAGATGAGCGAATACAGCGGCAGCGCTTCGAACAGGAAGCCCATATCGCCGCGCAGATGAACTGCCGCAATATCGTGATGGTCCACGATTCCGGCATCTTCACCGAGAACGGCAGACGCTACCCGTTCCTGGTCATGGAATTCATCCACGGCAGAAACCTGCGCCAGTATTTGCGGGACCAGCAAAACACTTCCCTGCCCGCGCTCTTCCGCATTCTCACCGACGCGCTCGAGGGCCTGGTCTACGCGCACGCCAAACACGTCGTGCACCGCGACATCAAACCCGAGAACATCATGATCTGCCGCGACGGCCCGGCCAAGCTCGCCGACTTCGGCATCGCCATCGAGATGCGCGCCACCATGCGCAGACTCACCCACGATCAGCGGGCCCTGGGCACCCAGCCCTACGCCGCCCCGGAATACCTGCACCACGGCGAGATCACCCACCTCAGCGATGTCTACTCCTTCGCGGTGGTGTGCGCCGAGGCCCTCGAATTCGCCTACGGCGGTGAGCCCCTGCCCACCGATCTGCGCTTCGAACTCGATCGCGCCCGCTCGCTGGACCCGGCGCTGCGGCATCGCTCGGCGGCCGAGTTCCAGCACCTGTTCCGGCAGGCGATCGACCGGGCCATGCGCCCGGTTCGCAATCCCCCGCCCGAACTCGAGACCACCAAACGCATGCAGACCACCCTGCTGACGCCCGGCGACACCGGCCATCTCGACCCCGAGCCGCCGGCCCCGGCGCTGCCGACGCACACCACCTGGCAGTTCCTGACCGCGCCGATGATCGAATCCCGCCAGCGGATTCTCGCCGGGCTGCATCGCGACGACTTTCGCATCATCGGCGGCGTGCTGGCCACCGCCGTCACCGTGGGAATCCTCACGGGCGGACTGGCTTTCATCCTGCTCACCTGGGTGTGCGTGCAGGTCGTGAACTTCGTGGGAGGCTGAGCAGTGAATCGACCGACCGGCGCCGGGTGGCAGCTCTACGTATATCCCGGCTCCCGGGCCTCCACCTGGCTGCGCCGCGCGTTCCGCGTCGGCGCTGTCGCTTTCGGCTGCACGATCGTGCTGCTCACCATCGCCGTGCTGAGCTGAGGTGCGGCCGATGCGAACCGTGTGCCTGAACTGTCTCACCGAGTTCAAGTACGACCGCGAGCACAACCGCTGGTACACCGTGATCCGCCAGCGCAACAGCGGGCACGCCAAGCAGATCGAAACCTATTTCGACAAGCTGAATCTGCGCTGCCCGCGCGGGTGCGAACTCGATCCGGTGACCCTGGACCACCCGACGAAGGTGATCGGCTTCGTGGGCGAATCCGCCTCGTCGAAAAGCCATCTCATCGTGTCGATGATCCACTCGATGATGAACGACCCGAACCTCGCGAGCCGGTACTCGTTCATCGTCTCGCCCAAATCCGCGAGCCTGTGGACCCAGCTCGAAGCGCGGCTGCTGGACCGGCGCGCGCTCGACGCCACCGGGCCGCGGCGCATGACCATGGACATGACCCAGCGCTCGGACGGCATCACGGTGCAGACCCAGCGGCAGACCCAGGGCCACGTGTGGGCCGGGCTCGAACAGCGCAAACCCATTCTGGTGACGGCGTATTCGCTGCACTCGGCGCGCGCGGTGAACCTGGCGTTCATCGACGTCGCGGGTGAGGACATCGCCGACGGCGCGGTGGCGGCGCGGGTGAGCCCGCATCTCACGGTGGCGGACTTCCTGTGGTTCGTGGTGCCGTCCACGCTCAACAAGCAGTACCTCGCGCTCATGCGCGAGCACGCCGGCGACGAGGATCAGGAGAGTCTGACCAACGCCGTGGAGCATTCGCAGACGGTCGGGCGCACGACCCTGATGATCGATCAGATAGCCAAGCTGTGGCGGGCGGCGAACTCGTTCCCCATCGACCGCCAGATCGAACCGCCGCGCGTGCACGTGTCCACGATTATCGCCAAAACCGATCTGCTGTCGCTGATTCCGCTGCCGGAGATCAACATGGTCGCGCCGCCCGCTGATTGGGCGGACAGCCCGATCAGCGCCAACGGCGCGGGTAACTCCTACGACCCGGCGCAGATCACCCATCGGGCCGAGATCACGCGCGGGCTGGTGCGGCGACTGTTCCCGGCGGTGGATTCGGCCTTGAGCATTCACTTCCCGTGGAACATGTACTTCCCGGTGTCGGCGGTGGGCTGCGGAAAGCGCAGCGACGGAACCTATCCCGTGTTCAAGCCCTACGGAGCGGCCGACCCGGTGGTATACATGCTCGACATGATCGACGACCTGCGGATCCGCGCATGACGGGTTACGCGCAGCTGGTGTGCGGCTGGGCCCTGGTGAACCTGGAGTCCTCGGGCGCGGGGGTCGGGGTGGTCGCGCGGTCCGGGAACTGGCCCGCGGCATTGGGATCCACGGTTCGCGAGCTCGGCCAGCTGGTGTCGCCGGTCGAGAACGCGCCGGGATTCGTGCTGGAGTTCACCCTCGCGCGCGGGATCGCGGTGGCCGGGCTCAAGACGCCCTCCGAGGTGCGGCCGGGGACCTGCGTGACGCACCTGGTCGCGGGTGAGCGCGGAGCGTTCGACGGCGGTGTCGCGTTGCGGCTCTTCGAATCCGGGGCGCTGGTCACCTCGCTGCAGGACGGGGTGTCGCCGACCGAGCATTGGCCCGTGGCCGCGGCGGAGCCGGACGAGGCGTTGTTCGAGGGCGCCGCGGCGGCATCGCAGGAGCAGCCGTGGCTGCCGGTGCTGGTCGGGGCGGTACTCGCGCGGCTGGCCGGGCAGGGGCCGCCGATCGCGCTGCACGTCGAGCAGGTGCGCGACTCGGTGACGATGCTGAAGGCGCTGTACGGGGTGCTGCCGCGACATCTGCTGCGGGAGTTGACGTTCTCGACCGGGCCCGAGTATTCGCCGGAGGCGCCGACGATCAGCACGGTGGTCGGGTGGGACACGCCGCTGCCCGCGGGCCGCCATGCCATCAATCCCGACAGTTACGTGGAAGCGGACGCCGAGACCTATCCGCGCCTCGGCCGCGATATCGTCGCGCACCGCCGAGCCGGGCTGGCGGTGCCCGCGACGCTGCGCAGCGTGCACGACGTCCGGCAGTGGTGCTACCAACAGCATTTGCGCACCGTCGAACCCGCGCTGCTGGACGACGGGCAGTTGGTGCGGGTGATCACCGATCCGACCCTGGGCCCGGACTGGTTCATCGAGCAGGCCGTGGCGCGCCGGGCCGTGACGCTGGCGATCGACAACCCGGAAGTGGCCGCGGCGCTGGCCGCCATCGACCATCACACGGTGGTGCTGAACACCTTCGAGAAGACGCTGACCGACTACGTGCTGGCCGACGCGCGCGGGCACGCGCGCGCGACGCGGGTCGCCGAGCAGCTCGGGTTCGATATCAGTGCGGTGGTCGTGGAGTCCTCGTTCCGGCGGCTGGAGAACGGGTCACTGTCCGCGAGCGACGCCAAAGTCGTATGGCCGCAACTGAAGAAGGACTGGGCCACCGGGGAGACCGAGGAGCGCAACCGGATCCTGGACCAGGTGCGGCGTCATCGCGCGCTCCGTGAGCACGCCATCGCCTCGCCCGACCGTTTCCTGGTGTACGAGACCATTCGGGCCGAGATCAGCGATCCGGCGGTGCACACCGGGTCGAGCCAGCTGCTGCGCTCGGCCATGCACTCGCACCTGGCGATCGTCGCCCAGCTCCTGGTGAACGTCTCCTGCAACAGCCGTGATCGCTATGTGCTGGAACAGATCCTGGCGTGCGCCCCCGACGATCAGCTGCCCCGGCTCGTCGCCGAATGCGCCAAGTACCAGGCCGTGGACGCCTTCGAACTCATGAAGGCCGTCACCCTGGTCAAGGCCGAACCCGAGGAGCTCGTCGCCGCCCTGAAGCCCGCCTGGCGCCGGCTGCGCGGCTGCCTCGGCCTGCCCGAGGCCCTGGAGGCGGTAACGACGCTCGACGCCTCGCCCGCCGCACCCGCTGCCACCGCGAACCGATTCGGCTTGCGGCTCAACGTGTTCAACCGCAATCGCACCGACGGCCTGTGGAGCAAGGCGGAGGTGGCGGGCATCCTGCGCGCCGCCGTCGACGACCGCCTGGTCATCGAGGAGCACTTCGAGATCCTCAACGCAGCGATCGCCGCCGACATCGACTACGTCGCCGGCTGCATGGCCGAACGCTCCCAATCCACCAGCGGCGCCGCGATTCTCGCCCAGGTCCTGACCTGCGCCCCCCACGACCGCCTCCCCGCCCTGGTGACCGCCTGCGCCCGCCACGAGAACATCAATCCCCACGCCCTGATGCGCGCCACCTGCGCCCTGGACCTGGACTCCCCCGCCCTGGTGGACCTCCTGACCCCCGCCTGGCCCCACCTCCGCCGCCACCTCAACCTCCCCCACCGCGTGGCCGACATCCTGACCCTCGACCCCGCCGCCGCCCACCCCCCACGCCTCCAGCCCCTCCCCACCCCTCCCAAACCTCGCCGCAAACGCTTCAGCTTCTGAGACCGCCCGACGGAACGCTCGCCGCAGGCACACCCATCCCGGCCCGTTTTGCCCGAATCCCTTGTGCGCGAACCGGACCGGATGTGACGCCTGTAACACGCGGACGGCGGGCGTCGAAGAACAGTGCGGTGCCGCGCTCGCGCGTGGCACAGACAATCGGGGGCGGTACGGGAACCGGTCGGTTCGTCATTGCCTGCGGTTCCGAGTACCGAATTGCCGGGAGGGCGAGCGCTGTGACGTCGATGTTGGTCAAGGGTCAGAATCTGCCGCTGCCGGACGATGCGCTCCGCATCGACGTCGTGCTGGGCTGGACCGAATCGGAGATCGAGGTCGACGCCTCCGCGCTGCTGCTGGGAGCCGATCGCACGGTCGGGTCGGACGAGGATTTCGTCTTCTACAACCAGCCCGAATCCCCGGACGGCTCCGTGCGATTCCTGGGCCGCAGCGCCACCGAGGAGGGCGCCCAGGCCAGGATCTCCATCGATCTCTCCGAGGTGCCGGACAAGGTGCACACCGTCGCCCTGGTCGGCAGCCTGACCACCGGAACCTTCGGAGATCTGGGCAAGCTCGCCCTGCGGGTGGTGGACGCGGCGGGCGATTCGCTGGCCGAGTACGCCACGGCCGATGCCACCGTCGAGTCGGCCTTTCTCTTCGGTGAGGTGTACCGCCGCGACGGGGCCTGGAAGATCCGCGCCGTCGGACAGGGCTGGGACTCCGGGCTCGCCGGACTGGCAACGGATTTCGGCGTCACCGTGGACGACGACGGCGAGGAACAGGCCGAGATCACCGGCGACACCGCGAACCTGATCAAGTCGGCCGTGATCGAGGCCGGTGACACGATCGCCGCGGAACCCGTTGCGAGGCAGCCGGAGCAGCCGAGTGCTCGACCCGCCGCGAAGCCGCGCGGTGTGCGCACCGCCAAGCAACCGCCGAAGAAGGTCAAGCCGATCGAGTTCAAGTTCGCCGAGCTCGAATCCTGGCAGCCCGCCCGGCTGTTCTCGGTCGTCGGTGTCGGCGCGGGTGAGGAGCAGGAGGGACGCGCGACCTCCGCGCTGATCGCCACCATGCAGGCGGTGCGTCCCTTCGCCCGCGCGGTGTGTGCTCGAATCGGCGCTCCGGCAGGGTCTTTCGAGGGCTATGTCGAGGTTCAGTACACCAGGGGCGAATCGAAGGTCATCCCCGACGCGGTGCTCAAGGTATCCCGGGGCAGTCGCATGTGGACCGGCCTGCTCGAGGTCAAGACCGGCAACGGCAAGCTCCGGCGCGAGCAGCTCGAGAACTATCTCGATATCGCGCGCAGGCAGAAGTACGACGTGGTGGTCAGCCTGTCCAACGATGTACCCGCGAGCGCGGGCGAACTGCCGGTCCAGGTGGACCGCCGCAAGCTGACCAAGGTCGCGCTGCGCCATCTGTCCTGGGCGGAGGTGGCGCACGAGGCGCGAATGCTGCAGGCACACGGCGGTATCGACGATCCGCTGCAGGCGTGGATGCTCGGGGAGTTCCTGCGCTACCTCGATCATCCCCGGTCCGGCGCGGTGGAGTTCGTGGACATGGGGCGGCACTGGGTTGCCGTGCGCGACGCCGTCACCGCGGGCACGCTGCGCGGGGGTGATCAGAAGGCGCTCGCGGTCGCCGACACCTGGGTTTCGCTCTCCCGCCATCTGGCGCTGCGCTTGACCGCCGAACTCGGCGTCACCGTCAAACATGTACTGCCCCGCCGGCATCGCGCCGATCCCGTCGCACGCAATGCCGCGGTGGCCGAGCGGCTGGCGGCCGACGGCAGCTTCGAGGCGGTGTTCCAGATCCCCGATACCGCGGGCGATCTGACGGTGTGCGCCGATCTGCGCGTCAACAAGGTGCGCTGCCGGACCACGCTGGACGCACCGAACGAGGGCACCGCGGGCCGCCGGGTGTCCTGGTTGCTCAAGCAGCTCGAGGACGCACCCGCCGACCTGCAGGTCGAAGCGGCGTTCTCGGGGCAGAGCACCCCGGCGTGCGAGCTGCTCGGCACCCTGCGCTCGGATCCGAAGTCGTTGACGGCCGGGCGAACCGGGGACATCACCTCGTTCGTCCTGCAGCAGACCTTCACGATGGGCAAGGGCCGTTCCGGAACGGCGGCGAGCTTCATCACGAGCGTCAAGGCCGCGACCGACGCGTTCTACGGCGCGGTCGTGCAACCGCTGCGCGGGTGGGTTCCCGCCGCACCCAAGCAAAGCGAGCCGCGTGCCGCCGAGTCCGGAGACGACGAAGACGCCTGACGATCCGCCGTTTGCGGACGGTTTGCTCAAAGTTGTTCTGGGGCAGGTGGATTGGGTTGGGCGGTGGTAGAGTCCGGCGGGGTGCCGGTACTTGGGCCGGCGGGTTATCAGGAAGGGGCGGGGTCTTGTCGGACTTTCAGCCGGGCAGTGTCAAGTTTCTCGAGGTTCGGAACAAGTACCGGTCGCTGCAGATCAGGGAAGTGCTGTGGGGGCAGGAGGGGCGTGACGTCGCGTTCGGATTCGGGACCTCGCTGCGGTACGACGTGCGGTACCAGGAGGGGCAGTTCCCGGCGTTCGAGGCCGCGGGCGGACATCTCAAGCAGCTGGACCTGAACGCCGGAGGGTCCTCGGACGACATCAACTTCCCGCAGCCGGGCGATAGCGGGGACGACTCCATCGTCTACGTCGCGGGCTCGGGACGGCGCGGCGCGCTGGTGCGGCTGGCGGCCGGCACCGTCGGGTCGGTCATCGACCTCGACGGCATCGCGGGCGGAGCGCCGGGGCAGGTCGTCGCCGCGGTCGAGGACGAGACGCTGGTCATCACCCTCAGCCTGAAGTAGGCCGGTGTGGGCTCCGGCCGGCGCAGTGTGCCACTGCGCCGAACCGGGCCGTGCCGCAACATCTTCCGGGATCGACGGGCAGCCCTCAGCGCGGGGTGACCGTGGTCGGCAGACTCGCGAAACCGCGATTGTTCGAGGAGTGCACGCGCTGCAACCCGGCGGGGTCGATGTCGTAATCGGCGACCGCCGCCGCGATCTCGCCCAGTGCGATGCGCAGCTCCAGCAGCGCCAGATTCGAGCCGAGGCAGTGGTGCCGGCCGCTGCCGAACACCAGCGACGCGCTCGTGTCCCGATCCAGATCGAAGGCATCGGGGTCGGCGAAGACCTCGGGATCGCGATTCGCGGCGCCGGTGAGCAGCAGAATCCGCGCCCCGGACGGAATCGCGACGCCGTGCAACTCCAGCGCCTCGGTCGTGGTCCGCAACTGGCTCTGCGAGGACGGATCCCAGCGCATCGACTCCGCGATCCAGTCGTCCACCCGCCCGCCGAGGGCCGCCCGCCGCGCGTCCGGATGCAGCCACCCCGCGTGCCAGGTGTTGCCGAAGGTCAGCATGGCGGTCTCGATCCCCGCCCCGACCAGCAGAATCAGAATGCCGACGATCTCCTCCGGCGTGAGCCGGTCCGCCCCGTCGGCCGCGCCGAGCAACCCGGACAGCAGATCCTCGCGCGGGGATTTGGCCCGCTCGATCGTCAATTCGGTGTAGTACCCGACCAGCGCGCCGATGGCCGCCATAGCCTCGGGCCGCAGATCGGTCGACTCGGCGTCGGTGTACATGATCTCCATGCCGAGCTTGCGAATCATCTCCCGATCCGCCTCGGGCACCCCGACCAGCTCGGAGATCACATCGGTGGGGAAAGGACCGGCGAAATCGGTCATCAGATCGAAGCTGCCGCGCTCGAGCAGCGGCTGCAGAATCCCGCGCGCGATCTCCCGTAGTCGCGGCGCCAGACCCTGCACCCGATGCGCGGTGAACGCGCGCAACACCAGCCCGCGCAACCGGGTGTGCTTGGGCGCGTCCATGGCCACGAAGGAGAAGAAGTGCTCGGCCTGCGGACCCCAGAACGCGGGCTCCATTCGGATGCCGTTCACACTGGAGAAACGGTCGGAATCGCGCAGCGCGGCGAGCACATCGGCGTGCCGCGAGAACGCCCAGAAATCGTCGGTCTCGTTACGGTAGACCGGGGCCTGCGAACGGAGGCTGGCATAGTAAGGGTACGGATCGGCGTGCACATCGAAGTCGTACGGGCTGTAGCTCGGCACCATGATCGAAACAGTAGTCCAGATGGATTGGGGGCGTTGTGAACTCGGAGTCCGCAATGGATCGGATCGACACCACCAAACCGCACCCCGCGCGCCGGTACGACTACTGGCTCGGGGGCAAGGACAACTTCGCGGCCGACCGGGAGTCCGCCGACGCGGTCGCCGAGGCCTTCCCCACCGTACGCCTGGCCGCGGTCGAGAACCGCAATTTCCTGCGCCGCGCCACCGCCTACCTGGCCCGCGAGGCCGGCATCCGCCAGTTCCTCGACATCGGCGCGGGCCTGCCTACCGCGGGCAACGTGCACGAGATCGCCCAGGGCATCGCCCCGGAATCGCGCATCGTCTACGTGGACAACGACCCGATCGTGCTGGCGCACGCCCGCGCGCTGCTGCACAGCTCCCCCGCGGGCAAGACCGCGTATCTGGACGCCGATCTGCGCGATCCCGAACGCATCCTCACCCATCCCGACCTGCTGGCCACCCTGGATCTCACCCGGCCGGTGGCGCTCATGCTGGTCGCGGTCCTGCACTTCCTCCCCGACGACCAGCAGCCCTACGATCTCGTCCGGCGGCTCTGCGAGGCGCTGCCCTCGGGGAGCTACCTGGTCATGTCCCACGCGACCAGCGATCACCTCGAAGCCGAGGACCTGGCCCGCACCACCGAGGCCAATCAGCGCAGCGGGGTGCCGTTCCAGCTGCGCTCGAGCGCGGAGTTCGCGAAATTCTTCGCCGGCTTCGACATGGTCGCCCCGGGCATCAGCGCGGTGACCGAGTGGCGGCCCGAGATCTATCGCCCGCATCCGCGCGCCGAGGCCGTCTCGATGCTCGGCGCGGTCGCGCGCATTCCGTAACGCGCGCCCGGCGACACCGAGCGGTTCAGAGCCGCCCGGTGTCCTTGAGCACGCGACGGGTCTGCGCGAACAGCATCCCCACGTTCACCGCCTTGCGGCACACCACCACGATCACCACGTCGTCGCGGCTCTCGGTGCGAATGAACAGGTGGGTGAGGTTGTCGCTGTTGACCAGGATCTCCTGAAAGTAGTGCCGCTCCTGGCGAATTCCGCGGCGCTCCTTCCAAATGTCCTCGATCATCACCACATTGCGGCCCTGGAACAGATCCAGCGTCGCGGCGGCGAGCAGATCCAGCACCTCCTGCGGATGGTTGTCGACGGTCTCGACCGCCAGCAGCATGCCCGTCGACATGTCGATCGCACCCGAGGCCAGGCAATCGGGCACCTCGGTGCGCAAATCCTTGACCAGCACCCCGATTCGATCCGCCAGACTGGCCGTACCGGGTCCGTTGGGAGAATTCATGACGTCCTTTCGGGTTCGCGCGCGGTCCGCGATCAGGCGCCGATCACCGGCTGTGGAGCGCGCGGCAGCAGAGTGTCGTTGATGCCGCTGGCACCCCGCCGGCGACGCGGCAGCATGGAACGGCCGGGACCGCCCCGTGCGGGTTCGGCCTCGCGCGAGGGTTCGCGAGCCGGCGCCCGCACGGGCGGCGCTATGGCGACCAGGTCGTTGTCGAGAAGGCGAACAACTTCGACGGTCACCCCATACAGACTGCGGCACAACAGCATCGCGATATCCCGACAGCTGTGCCTGCCGTTCACCCAGAGCAGGATGTCCGCCCACTGCCCACCGTCCGGGCCGCGGAGAAGGGCGCGGCCCGGATCGGTGAGCACCAGTTGGTTGCGGTGCGGGGAGACCCGGCCGTGCGCCAGGGCGCGCAGCCGCCGCTCGGTCTCCGACAGCAACCAGCCGGGTTCCACACCGGGAACTGGCGGTACAGGGTGGTCCGGCCACCTCTGGCCGGCGGGCAGCTCCTGCCAGGTACAGTCGCCGATCCAGCCAGAGGTGAGTGCGAAGGCGCCGTCGAGCGCGGCCATCAGGGCGACCACGCGCAGGTCGGCGACGCCTCCGCAGGTACGTCCGGGGCGCGAAAGCAATTCGCGCACACCGGGAGCACCGGGTGTTTCGATGGCGACGACCTGGCCGTGCACGATATAGAGGTCGCCACCGGGTTCACCGGAGACGCGCAGAACTCCGGTGCGTGCGGTGGTGGCGGCGCGCACCAGCTCCGCCACCAATTCCCGGGTGGGCTCTCGCCCCAGTGCCAGCAATCGTCCCGACTCGGCGAATGGCCCCGTCGTCATGTTGGCGCTCCTGGGAATAACCGCACTGACACAGGCGTATTCGCGTGGGCACACGTAAGATTGCGAAAGAACTACGCCTGCTTGAACTTTCGGCGGTGTCTCGATCTTCCGAATCACCGCTCGCAAGTAATCCTGACAGCACAGCGGTTTTGGAGCAATGGACTCCGGTCAATTGAGTACCAAAGTCCCTACCGGTACCGGGCGGTCGAATTTCAATTCCGTTTTGCCCGATCTTTGGCGTCAGCACTCCCGGTCTATCGCACTGTCGGCCAGTGCGAACAGCTCACGGGGATCGGCGAATCCGGTAGTTCCGGATAATTCCGACAAATACGCCTTGGCCGCCCGCACGTGCCGCGCCGATTCCGACTGTGCCCAGCCTTTTCCGCCGGCCTGTTCGATGAGATCGGCGGCATGCGCGGCCGTCGAATCGTCCAGCGGCCGATCCGCGAAATAGAGCTCGGCGAACTCGCGGCCCGGCGGGGTGTCGGATTCCAATGCCGCCAGAATCGGCAGGGTTCGCTTGTGCCGCAACAGATCACTGCCCTTCGGCTTCCCGGTGAGCACGGGGTCGCCCCAAATGCCCAGCACGTCGTCGGCCAGTTGGAAGGCCACACCCAACTCGCGGCCGAACCCGTCCATGGCGGCGATCGTCTCCGCCGGCGCCTCGGCGCACACCGCACCCAGTGCGCACGCGCAGCCGAGCAGCGCGCCGGTCTTGTAGCGCAGGGTCTGCAGGCAGTCCTCCACCGTGAGGGCGAAACTCGTTTCGGCGCAGTCGAAATGCTGGCCCAGGCAGAGTTCGATCACCGCCTCGGCCAGGCGGCCCATCCCGGTCTGCGCCGCGCGCGGCGCGTCGGCCAGGGTCCAGATGGCCAGACCGTGCAGGGCGTCGCCGACCAGCACCGCGTCGTCCACACCCCAGACGTGCCACACCGCGGGCCGACCGCGCCGCATGACGTCCCCGTCCATGACGTCGTCGTGCACCAGGGTGAAGTTGTGCACCAGTTCGATTGCCGCGGCGGCGTGTAGCGCCGCGTCCGGACCCGCGCCCAGCGCTCGCGCGGCGGCCAGCACCAGCGCGGGCCGCAGGCCCTTCCCCGAATCCGTGGCGGCCGGAACGCCCTCCGCGTCCCACCAGCCCAGGTGATAGCCCGCCATCAGGCGTAGCTCGGCGGGCAGATTGTCCACCGCCCCGCGCAGAATCGGGGTGGTCAGGCGCTGGGCCCGCACCAGCGGATTCGTTCCCTCGCCCTCCGGGCCGATGATCGTGCCCCACCGGTCTTCCCACTCCGATCCCGAGCCGAATGCGGGATCCGCCGCGGTCGACGAACTCATGGCTACCTCCAGTGACTCGCCGGGCTATGTATCGCGACTATCGGATGCGCGCGGGTGCGCGATACGACGTCGCCAGGGTGCTGAGCACAGGGCCGAGGAGCCCGTCCGGGCCGCGGCGACAGGGCGGCGGCGCGGGGGCTGCGGAGCGGGAGAAGCACTGCCGGACAGGCGAATCGAGCGCCGGAAGGCCAGGGAGCGGCATGGCGGGCCCCTCTCCCCGGTACGACGGCGCGAACGCTCGGCGGCACACCGGTGCATTCGCACCGGCATCGGAACACGCACGGCTGCACGGTGATCCGAATCACAACCATGGTAAAGGCCCATTGGCCGATAGCCAACACCCCGCAATCATCGGCGACCGACCAGTATCGACGGCGCCGAGCCCGCCGAGCGGGCTCCCACGCCCGGCCGGCGGGCGCGCGCTAGCCTGAACCGGGCGTTGCGGCCGGACCAGGCCCCGCCCCGTCAGCCGACCGATCCACCCAGGAGGCTCGCCCATGCCACGTCCCGCCCTCGACCGCGCCACCATCCTGCGCCGGGTCGGCGCACACGCGAAGGTGCGCGTGATCGTCGCCGGCGGCGGCACCGGCGGGCACACCTACCCGGCGGTCTCGGCCATGCGCGCGCTGCGCGACCTGGTCGCCGAGGCGGGCAGCGAGGTCGAGGTGCTGTGGGTCGGTACCCCGGACAGCCTCGAACAGCGCGTGGCGGGCGAGAACGACATCGCCTTCACCGGCATCAAGGCGGGCAAGCTGCGGCGCGACCGCAACCCCCTCAAGATGCTGAACGCGGACAACGCGAAGGACGCGGTGCGGGTGCCGCTGAGCGTGTTCACCGCGCAAGCGGTGGTGCGGCGGTTCCGGCCCGACGCGGTGCTGTGCACCGGCGGCTACGTGTGCGCGCCCATCGGCATGGCGGCCGCGCTGCGCCGCCGTCCCCTGGTCATCCACGAGCAGACCACCGGCATCGGCAAGGCCAACCAGCTGCTGGCGCGCGCCGCGACGCGGATCGCCCTGAGTTCGGACGCCTCGGTCGAACTGCTGCCCGCCCGGGTCCGGGACCGAGCCGTGGTGACCGGCAACCCGATTCGGCCCGCGCTGACCACCGGCCGCGCCGAAGACGCTGTGCCCGCGCTGAATTGGGAGGGCTACACCCCGGGACTGCCGACGGTGTACATCACCGGCGGCGCCCAGGGCGCGGTGCAGATCAACGACCTGATCAACGAGTTCCTGCCCGAGCTGCTGACCGTGGCCAACGTGATTCACCAGTGCGGCGCGCGCTCCTACGACCAGGTCCGCGAGCGCGCGGCCGCGCTGCCCGCCGACCTGCGCCCCCGCTACCTGGTCCGCGATTTCCTCGGCGCCGAGCTCCCGCACGTGCTCGCGCTCACCGACGTGGTCGTATCCCGTTCCGGAGCGGGAACTCTCGCCGAACTGACCACCCTGGGCAAGCCCTCGGTGCTGATCCCCTACCCGCATTCGGTGGGCGGCGAGCAGATCCGCAACGCCCGTATCCTGGCCGAGAACGGCGCGGCCCGCGCGGTCATCGGCGACGACGCCACCGCCCCGAACCTGCGCGCGGCCCTGTTCGAACTGCTCACCGACCCCGAGGCCCGCAAGGCCGTCGGCGCGGCCGCCCACGCCATGGGCCACCCGGACGCCGCCGAACAGCTCGCCCTGACGGTCCTGGACCTCGCGGTGCCCTGAGACCGGCGCCGAGCCGCCGCGCTCAGGCGCCGATGATCAGGCAGGCGCTCGTGGCGGTCGCCAGGAGGACGCCGTCGGCGTCGCGCAGGTCGGCCTCGGCGAAGGCCACGCGTTTGCCGGGCTTGGTGACCCAGCCGTGGGCGGTGAGCTCGCCGGTGTGGCTGTGGATGGGGCGCAGGTAGTTCACCTTGATCTCTATCGAGGTGTAGCCGACGCCCGCGGCCAGGGTGGTGTGGACGGCGCAGCCCGCCACCGAATCGAGCAGGGTGCAGGCGATGCCGCCGTGCACCATGCCGATCGGGTTGTACATGGATTCGTCCGGCGTGCAGACGAATACGACATCACCGGGCCCGGCGCTGACCGGCCGCATGCCCAGCAGCCCGGAGATCGGCGGGCCGGGAATCTCGCCCGCGGCCATGGCGGTCAGGAACTCGAGTCCCGTGCGACCGGGCGCGGACTCGAGGGCGATCTTCGGGTCGTGCCAGTGCACGGTCTTGCTGCGCGCCTCGCCCCAGGATTCGGGCGCACCCGCGGGCTCGGAAGTAATCGTCATGGGCCCGACCCTAACACCCTGAGTTCATATTGTGAATGTAGATAGAATGTCGCCATGGCACGAATCTGCTCGGTGGCGAACGCGCTCGAAGTAGTCGGCGAACAGTGGGCCCTGCTCGCGCTGCGCGAGATCTTCCTCGGCGTGCGCCGCTTCGACGCCATCCAGGCGGCCACCGGCGCACCGCGCGCGGTCCTGGTGCGCCGCCTGAACACGCTCGTCGAGGCCGGGGTGCTCGAACGCCGCGACTATCGCGAGCCCGGCGCGCGCACCCGCCAGGAGTACCGGCTCACCGAGGCCGGGCGCGAACTCCAGCCGGTTCTCACCGCGCTCATGCAGTGGGGGGACAGGCACCTCGCCGGGCCCGCCGGCCCGCCGCTGGCCCTCACGCACACCGACTGCGGGGCGCCCGTGCGCGCGACGCTGTGCTGCGAGCACGGCCATCAGCTCGCGGACTCCGGCCACGAACTCACCGCGACTCCCTCACCGCCGCAGCGCAATACACGGCACGACTGAGCCCGCGCACTCATCCCGCTCTCAGAAACGGCCGCGAACAATACCTTCCGGGGGCATCGAGCGGGGGTGATCTTTCCAACCGGCTTTTGACGAGCCGATCGGTGGGAATACGGGTACTGTCGAGAATGTCAGCAAGTTCTCGGCAATCCCGAGAGATTGGAGATGCCATGCAAATCCAGGTCTTCGCCGACAAGCACGTCGGCGGTGGCGCGGCACTCATCGAGCGGGCGGAGGACGGCATCGCATCCGTCCTGGACCGCTTCGCCGAGCACCTCACACGGGTGGAAGCCCACATCACCGACGTCAACGGCCACAAGAGTGGCCACGAAGACAAGCGCTGTAGCCTCGAGGCCCGCCCCAAGGGCCAGCCTCCGGTGGCCACCAATCACAAGGCCTCCACCGTCGAAGAGGCGTATCTGGGCGCCGCGGAGAGCATGGCGCATCTCCTGGACAGCAAGTTCGGCCGCCTGCACCACGCCAAGGGCGGCGAATCCATCCGGTTCCTGCCCGTCGAAGACTGACTACGCGGTAGTGGGTACGAGAACGGCGGTCGCTCGCGCGGCCGCCGTTCCGCCATCCGAATCGGCTACGGCGCAGAGGGTTTCGAAGACCTAGGGCAGCAAGCCCGCACGACGAGCGCGGACCACGGCCTCGTGCCGGGTGCGCGCGCCGAGCTTGGTCATGGCGCTGCGCAGGTAGCTCTTCACCGTCTCCGCACGCAGCGAAAGCCGCCGGGCCGCTTCGGCATTGGTGCAGCCCAGCGCGATCTGCGCGAGCACGTCGAGCTCGCGCGGAGCCAGGGTCACCGGCGGCCCGGCCGCGGCGATACCGGAGACCAGGCCCGCGAGCCGATCGGTGACCGCGCGCAGCCGATCCCGCACCGCGGCGTCCGGGATGTTCTGGCCGATCTCGCGCAGCTCCGCGTGCATGTCCCGAAGCTGCTCGGTGCCAACGACATCCGATCCGGCCGGCCCGGGATCGCCTGCGGCGCGCAGGCGCAGCCGCCGATCCACCTCGTCCCGGATCGCCAGTTCCGTACTCAGTCGCCGCCCGGCCCGCACCATTTCCTCGGCGATGCGATCACCGATGGGACCGGACTCGCGATTGGCCGCGTACAGCACCGCCCGCGCCTGCCCGGCCACCACGACCGGCACCGCCGTCACCGCCCGCAGACCCTCCCCCAGCACCGGCCCGTCGTAGTGGTGGGTGATCGTGGACGCCGAGCGATAGTCCGCCACCGCCCGCGGCCGCCCGGTGGCCACGGCGCTGCCGCCCAGCCCGGAACTGGGCGCGACGATCAGCCCGCGCATGCTGTTCGTCCGGATCCCCACGAACTCGCTGAGCACCAGGGTGCCCGCGCTCACCTCACCGCCGAAGACCACCGGCAGGCGGGATATCGCCGCGATATGGCGCAGCTCCGCCCGCAGGGCGTCAGCGTCGCGCGGTCGCAGCAGCGGATCGGCCACAGGGGTCATCGGGTACCCCTTTCCGGGGGTAGTCGGCGGCGGGTGTGACCTGGATCCTATCGGTGTGAGCATGAGCATGGACCGGCTCCGGCCGGTGAGCTATTCCTTCGGGGTCTGGGACGCGCCGTTGCTCGGCGACACCATCGGCGCCGATCTGGACCGTACGGCCGCGGCCTTCCCCGATCGCGACGCGCTGATCGACCACCCCACGGGCCTGCGCTGGACCTATCGGGAGTTCGTGGCGGAGGTGGACGCGCTGGCGCTCGGGCTGCTGGCGACCGGGGTCGGCAAGGGCGACCGGGTCGGCATCTGGGCGCCGAACTGCCCGCAGTGGACGCTGGTGCAGTACGCCACGGCCAAGATCGGCGCGGTGCTGGTCAACATCAATCCCGCCTATCGTTCCCACGAACTGCGCTACGTGCTGCGGCAGGCCGGAATTCGCACCCTGGTGGCCGCGCCGGCGTTCAAGACCTCGGACTACGCGGCCATGATCGAGCAGGTGCGCCCCGAGTGCCCGGAACTCGAGCAGGTGGTGCTGCTCGAGAGCGACGAGTGGCGCGCACTGCTCGAGACCGGGCGGGCCGCCGATCCGGAACTACTGGCGACCGCACAGGCCGGACTCTCCGCCGACGACCCGATCAACATCCAGTACACCTCGGGCACAACGGGTTTCCCCAAGGGCGCCACGCTCAGCCATCACAACATCCTGAACAACGGCTACTTCGTCGGCGAGCTGTGCGGCTACACCGAGCACGACCGCGTGTGCGTACCGGTCCCGTTCTACCACTGCTTCGGCATGGTCATGGGAAACCTGGCGGCCACCAGCCACGGCGCGGCGATCGTCATTCCGGCGCCGTCCTTCGATCCGCGCGCGACGCTGGAAGCCGTTGCCGCCGAACGCTGCACCTCGCTCTACGGGGTGCCGACCATGTTCATCGCCGAACTCGCCGAGCCGGAGTTCGACCGCTTCGACCTGTCGAGCCTGCGCACCGGCATCATGGCCGGCTCGCCCTGCCCGGAGCAGGTGATGAAGCAGGTGATCGAGCGCATGGGCATGCGCGAGGTGAGCATCTGCTACGGCATGACCGAGACGTCGCCGGTCTCCACCCAGACCCGCGCGGACGACAGTCTCGTTCAGCGCACCGCCACCGTCGGCCGGGCCGGGCCGCACATCGAGATCAAGATCGTGGACCCGCTGACCGGGCTGACCGTGCCCCGGGGCGAGCCCGGCGAGCTGTGCACGCGCGGCTACTCGGTGATGCTCGGCTACTGGAACGACCCGGACAAGACCGCCGAGGCCATCGACGCCGCGCGCTGGATGCACACCGGCGATCTGGCCACCATGGACGACGACGGCTACGTCGCCATCACCGGGCGCATCAAGGACATGGTGATCCGCGGCGGTGAGAACATCTACCCGCGCGAGATCGAGGAGTTCCTGTACACCCACCCGGACGTGCTCGACGCCCAGGTGATCGGCGTCCCCGACGCCAAGTACGGCGAGGAGCTGATGGCCTGGGTGCGCATGCGCGAGGGCGCGCCCGCGCTCACCGCCGCGGCGCTGCGCGAGTTCTGCCTGGGGCGGCTCGCGCACTTCAAGATCCCGCGCTACGTCCACGTGGTCGACGAGTTCCCCATGACCGTCACCGGCAAGATCCGCAAGATCGAGATGCGCGAGATCGCCGCGCGCCTGCTCGACACCACCGAGGAGCAGTCATGACCGCCACCGCCAACATCGCCGCCTACCGCGCCGCCCGCGACCACCTGCTGGCCACCGCGACCGAGTACGACGCGGCCGTCGCCGGTTTCGAGTGGCCCCGCCTCACCGGCGAATTCAACTGGGCCACCGACTGGTTCGACGGCTTCGCGCGCGGCAACGACAACCTCGCACTGTGGATCACCGAGGAGGACGGCAGCGAGCGGCGCATCACCTTCGACGCCATGGCCACCCGCTCGGACCTGGTCGCGACCTGGCTGTCCGGACTGGGCGTGTGCAAGGGCGACCGGGTGATGCTCATGCTCGGCAACCAGGCCGAACTGTGGGAGGCCATGCTCGCGGTGGCCAAGCTCGGCGCGGTCATCATGCCGACCACCGCCGCCCTCGGCCCGGACGACCTGCACGACCGAATCACGCGCGGCGGTGCGGGTTTCGTCATCGTGAACACCGCCGACACCGCCAAGTTCGAACACGTTCCGGGCGAGTACACCCGAATCGTGGTGGGCGAACCCGTGATCGGCTGGCACGCGTACCGCGCGGCCGACGACGTCGTCTCCGCGGGCCCGTTCACCCCCGGCACCACGGTCGAGGATCCGCTGCTGGTGTACTTCACCTCCGGCACCACCAGCCGGCCGAAGATGGTGCAGCACTCGCAGATCAGCTACCCGGTCGGCCACCTGTCCACCATGTACTGGATCGGTGTCCGGCCCGGCGACGTGCACCTGGCCATCAGCGCGCCCGGCTGGGCCAAGCACGCCTGGAGCTGCTTCTTCACCCCGTGGCTGGCCGAGGCCACCATCTTCGTCTACAACTACGCCCGCTTCGACGCGGCCGCCCTGCTCGGGCAGCTGCGCCGCGCGGAGGTGAACACGTTCTGCGCGCCACCGACGGTGTGGCGCATGCTGATTCAGGCCGATCTCGGCGAGCGTCCGGCGGGGCTGCGCGAAATCCTCGGCGCGGGTGAGCCTCTCAACCCCGACGTGATCGCGCAGGTCGAGAAGGCGTGGGGGCTGACCATCCGGGACGGGTTCGGGCAGACCGAGACGACGCTGCAGATCGGCAATACTCCAGGCCAATCGGTCAAGCCCGGGTCGATGGGCCGCCCGGCGCCGGGAGTGCCGGTGGTACTTGTCGATCCGATCTCCGGAGATGTCGCTGACGAGGGCGAAATCTGTCTCGACCTGGGCTATGATCCGGTCAACCTGATGACCGGATATCTGGGCGATCCGGAACGCAATGCCGTTGTCACGGCGGGGGGCTTCTACCACTCCGGTGATGTGGCCGCCCGCGACGAACACGGATACATCACCTATATCGGCCGCACCGACGACGTCTTCAAGTCGTCGGACTACAAGGTGTCGCCCTTCGAGCTCGAAAGTGTGCTCATCGAACACCCGGCCGTGGTCGAAGCGGCCGTCGTACCGCAACCGGACGACACGCGTCTCGCGATTCCGAAGGCATATGTTTCGCTCGCCGCCGGCTGGGAACCCGATCGCGAAACCGCCCGAGCCATCCTCGAATACGCCCGCGATCACCTGGCGCCGTACCTGCGCGTACGCCGACTGGAGTTCACCGAGCTACCGAAGACCATTTCCGGCAAGATCCGCCGCGTCGACCTGCGTCTCCGTGAGGAGCAGGCGCACGCCGCGGGAACACCCATCTCCACCGAGTTCCGCTACGAGGACGTTTTCACCGATACCGCTTCCTGATTCGCACGCCGCCCATTCCGACGACAGATTGGAGTCCATGCGTGTCCCACACCGTGGAAACCGCCACTGCCTACGTGATCGCCGCCCTGGAGGTCAAAGGCACTGCCTCCCGTGACGATTTCGACGTGCACGGCATCGTCAGCGCGACGCACACCATCGCCGAGACATGGGATTTCCACTCGGTGGACCGCGGTCGTTTCTGGGGCATCGTGGCCAGTTTCCTGAGGCCCTGATCGGCGTCGGCCCCATCGCCACCGGCTCGCCCCGGTGGCACCCGCTGCACTCGGATTCCGGCCCGGCCCACCCCTGCGGGCCCGGCCGGAATCCGCTCGATCCGCCGGACCATTCGACGTCCGGCGGAGCCCGGCGGAAACGGGGCGAAACGGATCCCGTCATGGCAAAGCCTTGTTCCGTTCACCCGCTTGCCCTAGCCTCCGATCCTCGTGAGGACTAGCGCGGAAACCGAACCGCGAAGAGATGTACGCGTCTGGGGGACGGTTACCGCGCTCGGAGTGATCGCCGGTTATCTGGCTGTCCTGCTGGCCGATCCACGTCACTTCTACACCGACGACACCGAAGCCCAGTACGTGCCGATGTGGCAACTGCTCGGCAGCGAATTGCGCGAGGGCCGTTTCCCGGCGCTGGTGCCCTGGGAATGGATGGCGGGCAACTACTCGCTGGAAGAGGCGGCGATCTACAACCCGCCGCAACTGCTCGTGTATCTGCTCGCGCCGTCCGTGGACAACCTGGCCGTGTACGCGACGGTCGTGAAACTGGTGTTCGCGATCATCGCGGCGCTCGGCGTCTACCGCATCTGCCTGGCCTACGGCGCCAAACCCGCCTGGGGCGCGGTCGCGGGCGTGGCCTTCCCGCTCAGCGGCTGGTTCCTGTTCTTCGACCAGGCCAGCTGGTTCACCTCGCAGACCGGCACCGCGTGGCTGTTGCACGCCTGGGCCTCGGCGGTGCTGTACGCGCGCGGGCGCAGCGGACCTGTTCCGGTGTTCGTGTTCCTGTGGCTCGCGCTGACCATCCAATACGTCTTCCCCGCCGTGGAAGCGGGCCTGATGATGCTCGCGGTGATCGCCGGTGAGTACATCTACCAACAGCATTGGGCCGTGGTGCGGCGCCTGGTGCTGGTCTCGGGCTGCGCGGCGCTCGCGGCGCTGGTGGCCAATCTTCCACTGCTGCTGTCCTCCCAGGTCACCTGGCGCGGGGACGCGCGCATTCGCAACGAGCCGTTCCTGACCGTCCCGTGGTCCGAATCGCTCAACGCCAGCCTGCCCAGCACCACGCCGGCCTTCCACGCCTGGTGGGGGTACGTGCAGCCGCTGCCCATGGTCTACGTCGCGTGGTTCCTGATTCCGGCGCTCGCCTTCATCGACTGGAAGGCCGCGCGGCATTCGGTGCGCGAGTTCAGCGGAATGGCGCTGTTCGCGGGCGGCATGCTCATGTGGACCGCCGGACCGGGCGCGGTGGGACCGCTGCGCTGGCCCGCGCGCGTACTGCCCATGGTGGCCATCGGACTCCTGGTGCTGGTGTGCGTACTGCTCAGCAGGCACGGCACATTCGCGTCCTCGCGACGGCGAGCAATCGCCGGGCTGGCACTCACCGGCATCCTGTTCGTGCGCTCGTTCTCGGCCGCACCGGAATTGATCCTGCGCCACCTGCTCGCGGTGGCGACCGTGGTCGGCGTCGGCGCGGGGGTGCTGTGGCTGGCGCGCAATCGCGGTGCGGCGCTGGCCAGCGCGCTGATCATCGTGGCCATGTTCCCGATCGCCTTCGCCCAGGTGAAGGCCGCGCCGTCGACGCCCATGTCGTACAACTTCCCCGAACGCCGCTCGACCATGACCGACGCCTTCCCGCGCTTCCCCGGTCTCACACTGCAATTGGCCGATCGCGCGATCCTGCGTCCGGAGGACAAGAGCATCGAACGGGCCTGGGGATCGCTGGCCATCGGCAGCTACGCCAAGAATCTCGGGCAGCAGTACGTCAACGGGTACACCCCGGTCGGGCACGCGGCCTTCAGCGGGCTGCTGTGCATCGCCTGGGACGGCAGCACCTGCCCGGACGCGTACCGCCGCGTCTTCACCGCCGAACCTTCCACCGGGCGCACGATCGCCGACCTGATGAAGGTGGACCGGGTGGTGCTGCACGTCGCGCAGTACCCGGGCATCGACGCCAATCCGGCGCCGGAGGGCTGGAAATGGGTCGAGCAGCCCGGGCACGAGGAGTACATCCGGGTGCTCGAGCGTGAGGGCGGGCTGGCCTCCATCGTGAACGGGGCCATCGCGGACACGAGGGGCGTGAGCGCGGTGTCGACGATGGTCGACGGGGTGAGCGCCCGGGCCCGGGTGACTTCCGCCGACGGCGGCCAAGTCGTGTTCAACCGGCTGGCCTGGCCCGGTTACCGGATCACGCTGAACGGTCGGGAGCTCGACCACACCGAGATCGCCGGAACGTTTCTGGCGGTCGACATTCCGGCTGGCACCTCCGAGGCCGATCTGGAGGTGAGCTGGATGCCGCCGGGCTGGGAGATCAGCCTGGCCTCGGCCGGCATCGGCGTGACCGGGGTGGGGTTCCTGCACTGGTCGTACCTGCGCAATCGGCGGCGCGACGCCGGCGTACCGCCGTCCGAGCGGCTGCACCCGGCGCGGGATCAGAGCCTCGTCAGCAGCTAGTACGCATTGCGAAGGATGTGCGCGGCGAAAAGCCGCGCACGCCTTCGCGATTCGGTCGTTTGCCGAGCACCGTTCACGGCGAATGACCGTTTTGTCCGATGAATCGGGCGATCGGTCCGGAGATTGCCCGCAATGCGCGGCAGCACAATGGAATCCGCGCGCGACCGATCGGCGAAGCCGCAGGTCGCCCTGGCGTACACTGGTGATCTGCCTGACTGAGACGTTGTGATCAACGCTCATGAACCGCGGCAGCTCAATGGAGAGGGCATGCGATGACGATGGTTGCTGAGCAGATCATCCGTCTCGCCCGCATCCCGCTGGGCCGCCGAACCCGGCCGCACACCCCGGCCGCGCATCACCTCCGCAGCACCCCTGCGGCACTACTTCGAATTACCGGTGAGTGGCCGATGCCCGCGCCCGGCGGCGGGATGCCCGCCGCGCGCGTGCTGTCGACACCGGGCTGACACGCACAGTCGGGGACTGTATGCCGCCTTACTTGGACCGCAATGACGCGGGACGGCAGTTGGCCGGACTGCTGTCGGCCTTTCGCGGCCGCGACGTGGTGGTGCTCAGCCCACCCGGCGCGGGCGTGCCGGTCGCCTACGCGCTCGCCGCCAGGCTGCGCGTGCTGCTCGACGTCATTCTCATCCGGCCGCTGACGGTGCCGCGCCGGCCCGACCTCGTCTACGGACTGCTCGGCGAGGATCGCTCCCTGCTGATCGACACCGCGGCCCTCGCGCACGGGGCCATCGAGGATCCCGAACGCGTGCACACCGAGAAGGAGCAGGAGAACATATTGCGGCACAACGCTTTCGACCTGCGGGGCCATCGGCCGCGGGTCAGCCTGGACGATCGGACGGTCGTGATCGCCGAGGAGTTCGTCACCGACGCCACCGCGCTGCGCGACGCCTGCCGTATGGCGCGGCTGCAGGGCGCGATCCGGATCGCGGTGGCGGTCAGCGTCGGCGACCCGCGCGAGCTGGACACGCTCAGCGTCTACGCGGACAAGATCGTCTGCCTGGAGCCCGCGCCCCGGGCCGCGCCCGACACGATTCGCGAGCTGACCACCACGAACGCCGAGATCGCCGCGATGCTGGCGGACAATCACGCGGCCGAATGGTCCCGGGTCACCGAGGTGCTCGGCGATCGGAGCGTGCCGCCGATCCGGAGCTTCCCGCTGCGCGATCCCTGCGCCTGAACGGGCGTACCGGCCCGTTCGGGCTCAGTCCGCGGCGGGCGGCTCGGCCTGCTCGGGCCGGGGCGCGGGGGCGAGCCGGATCACGCCCGCGTCGAGGTCGAGTTCGACGCGCGGCTTGTGCGTCTGGCCGTCACCGTCCTGGCCGCTCTCGTCGTTCAGCTTCTGGCCCGGAAAGAGTTCACCCATGATGCCCACGCGTCCACGATAGGCGCTCGTGCGGGGTGCGCGCCGCGACGGAATCCCCGCGCGCCTGTTGACCTGGGGAGATTCACCCCCCGGACATGGGCAACGGCCCGGAAGCTGCGGACCTCCGGGCCGTTTCGTACTCCGGGCGCCATGCACGTATCCAATGTCCCGCCGACACCCGACCGGGTACACCCGCGACCGTGACCGAGCTCGAACGCCACGACCGCCGACAATTCCCGCCCGGCGTGCAGTGGCGGTACACCCATGACGCCCGGAGCAGACCGGTGCAGCTTCACGAGGAGCTTGCGAATCTCCGCCGGTCACAGCAAGTGTCGCGCGGTTGAACACACAACGTCGACACGACAAGACCAACTGGCACTCCAGGTCGCCCGGTTGGCACTCCAGGTCCGCCGGAGGGCTGTCCGGCGAGGTCAGGCGTTGGCGCGGACGGCCTCGAGGTACTCCGCGATCGCGCTGCGATTGCGAGCGAGGCAGTCGATGCGATGGGACATGCGGGCGAGTTCGGTTTCCAGGAGCTCGAGCATTTCCGGGGTGGCGTCGTCGAAGACGATGGTGCGGGGCTTGTCGAGACAGGGCAGGATCTGTTTGATGATGCGGGTGGGCAGACCGGCGTCGAGGAGTCCGCGAATCTGGACGACGCGGTCGACGAAGCGCTCGTCGTAGCTGCGGTAACCGTTTCCGCAGCGCTCGGCGGCCAGCAGGCCCTGCTCCTCGTAGTAGCGCAGCAGCCGGCGCGAGGTTCCGGTCCGTTCGGCCAGTTCTCCGATGCGCATATGCCGTACCTCACAGGTTCTCGCGTTGACCTTCACATCAATGTGAAGGTTCGAGCATACCGTTCATGAACACACCGAACACGTTCCCGCCCATCACATCTGCCGCGCCGGAAGCGGCGGCGAAGCTGCCCACCGGCGCGCTGCTGGCCCTGGCAACGGCCGTCTTCGTCACCAGTCTCACCGAGACGCTGCCCGCCGGGGTACTGCCCGCGCTCAGCGGCGACCTGGGGGTCGGCGAATCGGCCGCGGGGCAGTCGGTGACCATCTACGCGATCGGCACCGCGCTGACGGCCATCCCGCTCACCGCCGCCACCGCGGGCTGGCCGCGCAAACGACTGCTGCTGACCGCCATGACCGGATTCGCGGTCGCCAACACCGTCACCGCGCTGTCCTCGAACTACGGGCTGACCATGACCGCGCGCTTCCTGGCCGGGGTGGCGGCCGGCCTGGCCTGGGCGCTGATGGCAGGGTACGCGCGGCGGCTCGCGCCCGAGCACCTGCGAGGCAAGGCGGTCGCGATCGCCATGGCGGGCATTCCGGTCGCGCTGTCGCTCGGGGTGCCCGCGGGCGCGTTCATCGGGCAGGCGGTGGGCTGGCGCGCGGCCTTCCTGTCGATGACGGCGCTCACCGTCGTGCTGCTCGGCTGGATTCGGTTCGGAGTGCCCGATCAGCCGGGGCAGGCGGCCGGGGAACGCACGCCGATCACACGCGCGCTGAGCGTTCCCGGGGTGCGGCCGGTGCTGTTCGTGACGCTGACATTCGTTCTGGCGCACACGATTCTGTACACCTACATCGCGGCGCTCCTGGCCGACGCGGGCATGGCGGACGCGACCGGTGCGGTGCTGCTGGTGTTCGGCGCCGCGTCCCTGGCGAGCCTGTGGTTCGTGGGCGCGCACATCGACCGGCGGCTGCGGGCGCTGACCATCGCGAGCGTGCTGCTCGTCGCGGTCGCGGCGGGAATCCTTGCGGCACTTACGAGCAACCCCGCGCTGGTCTACCTGGCCGCCGTGCTGTGGGGACTCGGCTGGGGTGGGCTGCCGACCCTGCTGCAGACCGCCGCCGCCGATGCCGGCGGGGAGGCGGCCGAATCCGCGCAGGCGATGCTCGTCACGCTGTGGAACGTGGCCATGGCGTTGGGCGGCGGGGTGGGCGGGGTGTTGCTCGGCTGGTTCTCGGCGGGGGCGCTGCCGTGGGGTGTGCTGGTACTGCTGGTGCCCGTCGCGGTTGCGGTCGGAGTGGCTCGGGCGCACGGGTTTCCGGCGCGGAGAGGGGTATCGGCCGCCGCGTGATCGATGCCGAACCTACGTGTTGCGCGATCTCGCGGCGGGCGTGCGCGCGCGGCCGAAGGCGCGCAGGGCGGGGATCGAGACGAGCATGAGGAGAGCGGGGGCGGCGGTGAAACCCAGGAGCATGCCCAGTTTCGCGCCGTCCGACTGCGCCACCGGGGCATCCCAGGTGGTCGCGGCGTACCCGGAGACGGCGAGCGCCACCGAGAAGAGCGCCGGGCCGACGGCCATGCCGGCGGTCTCCCCCGCGGTCCACAGGCCGGTGAACGTCCCCGCCTGCGTCTGACCGGTGCGGTCGGCGTCCGCGAGCACGGTATCGGGCAGCAGCGCCAGCGACAGCAATTGCAGTGCCGCATAGCAGATTCCGAGCAGCGCGATCAGGATCAGCGCCGGAATCGAGCCGCCGAGGGCGACACCCGGCAGCAGCAGGGCCGCGCCCGCCGCGTAGCCCACCGTCGCGACGAGATAGCAGCGAAGCCTGCCGTACCGGCGCGCGAGCCGCTCCCAGACCGGGATGGCCAGCGCGCTCGGCGCGACCAGGCAGACGAACAGGACCGAGGTCATGCCGTGACCGCCGAGCCAGTACGTGGCGATATAGGGCGCCGCAGCCAGCATGACCGCGACCGCGACGGCCTGGATGATGTACACGGTCAGCAGCGCGAAGAAGGCCCGGTTGCCCCGGGCCGCGCGCACCGCCGCGATCAGCCCGAGCGAGTGCCCCGGACTCGATCGCACCCAGCGCGTGCCCAGCGCGGCGGTGAGCAGCGCACCCAGCATCAGCGCGCCGACCACGACGCCCATCAGCAGGTACCCGGCGCGGCCGCCACCGGCGGTGGCCGCGAGCACCGGTGCGATCCCACCGCCCAGCAGAATGCCGATCGTCAGGTAGATGACGCGGCGCGCGGTCACGCTCGTCCGGCCCGCCGCGTCCGAGGCCATCTCCGCGGGCAACCCCACGTACGGAACCTGGAACAGCGCATAGGAACTGGAGGCGAGCACGAACACCACCGCCACCCACGCCGCACCGGCGGCGCCCGTGAACGGCGAGAGGAACATCGCCGCGAACAGCACGGGCAGCGATACCGCGCCCCACAGCAGCAGCACCGTCCGGCGGCCGGTGCGCACGGCTTCGCGATCGCTGGCCGCGCCCACGATGGGATTGAGGACGACGTCCCAGAGTTTGGGCAGCGCGACCACGAGCCCGGCCACGCCCGCGGCGACACCCAGCACGTCGGTCAGGTAGTAGAGCAGCAGCAGGCCGGGAACGGTCGCGAACACCGCGGTGCCGACCGAGCCGACACCGTAGGTCGTCAGCCTGCGGCGGGTCAGGGACTCCGCCCGGCCGGGCGGGCTATCGAGCGACATGATGGCCTCCCGGAACACATTCGGCAGCACCATGCCCCGGAACGCCGCGACCGGACGAGCCGAACATGCTGTGCGACAGGAGAATATCCGGGCCGGCGGTCGGCTGCTCGGTCATCGTCCACTCCCACCCGCGAACGCCGGTCGCCCGAGTGGCGCCGGCCGGCGCCGAACTCTATGCCGGCCCCTCCCGATGACAGCGATATTGACTCAGCGTGATCGCTTCTCCTGTCGCGTCGAGTGAAACTCGATCGGGCCCAGCGGATAAGAACCGCGATGACGAGAACCGGCGTTTCCTGGTCAGTTGACTAATATCGTGTGCACGGTGTCCCCACACCGACGCCTGATCGCACCATTGCTCGCGCTCGTCCTCGCCGCGCTGGGCGCCGCGCCCGCGGCACAGGCGGCACCCGACATCGGAACCGGTCGCGGGTCGGTGACCGCGGCGTACCTCGAAGGAGCGACGCCCGGGGCACGGGTGGAACTGCTCGACGGCGACGCGCGGATCGTGGGGCGCGGCAGCGTCGATCGGCTCGGCTCGTATCTGGTGCGCGATCTGCGGCCGGGTGCGGATTACCGGTTCCGGGTCGATGGGCACAGCGGCAACGAATTTCGGGTGCTGGACGGTACCGCCCCGCCGCAGTCGCACTACGACGAGCAGCGGCTGCTGCCCGGCATGAACTACGTGCGCATGCGGGACGGCATCACGCTGGCGGCGTTCGTGCGTCTGCCGTTCGGGAAGACGCTGGCGGACGGGCCTTTTCCCACGGTGATCGAGTACTCCGGGTATCAGACCGCCGCGCCGAATCCGCTGGTGCTCGGCGCGGCCACCGGACTGCTCAAGGCCCGCGATCCGCTGGCGCCGGCGAACGGACTGGTGCTGGGCGCCGAACTCGCACCCGATATCGGCTTCGCGTCGGTGAGCGTGCAGATGCGCGGCAGTGGCTGCTCCGGCGGCGCCTACGATCTGTTCGACTATCCGACCGTCTACGACGGGTACGACACGGTGGAAACCGTTGCCGCCCAGCCCTGGGTCGCCGGGCACAAGGTCGGCCTGGTCGGCATCTCGTACTCGGGGATCTCGCAGATCGCCGTCGCCGGGACCGAGCCGCCGAGCCTGGCCGCCATCGCGCCGATGAGTCTCACCGATGATCTGCACTCCACCGGATTTCCCGGCGGGATCTTCAATACCGGTTTCGCCGACACCTGGCTCACCGAACGGCAATCCGATGCCGGGCCGGGGCCGGACGGCGGGCAACCCTATGTGCGGCAGCTGATTCAGCGGGGCGACACCGCGTGCGCGGCGAATCAGTCGCTGCGACTGCAGACTCCGAGTCTGCGGCAGCTGGTCGCCGACAATCCCGAACGCAATCCGGACGTGTTCGACCACCGGTCACCCTCGACGTGGGCTCCGAAGGTGCGGGTGCCGGTGCTGCTGACGGGTGCGCTGCAGGACGAGCAGGTCGGGCCGCAATGGACCCGGATCATCGACAGGTTCGACGCGAATCCCGATGTGTGGGTGCGAATCATCAACGGCGCGCACTTCGACTCGCTCGGGCCGCAGATCCTGAGTCAATGGTGGGAGTTCCTCAACATCTTCGTGGCGGATCGGGTTCCACCGCCGTCACCGGCGCTGGAAACGCTCAGCACCGTGATGTACGCGGCCATCACCCGGTCGCCGGCGATCCGGGTCGACAGCGCGCGGCTCTCGGGTGCGTCGTCGGTGGCGGCGGCCAGGGCGGCGTTCGCGAACTCGCCGCGGGTCGAGGTCTTCTACGACAACGGCGCGGGTGCGGCGGGGGTGGGTGGTCTCGCCGCGCCGTGGTCGCTGGGGCTGGATGGGTGGCCGTCGGCGCAGATATCGCCAGCCACATGGCATCTGAGGGACGGCGGCGTGCTGTCGACCACCCCCGGGGCCGCGGGGAGTCTCGACTTCCGGCCCGACCCGGCTGCCCGGCCGGCCGGAACGCTCGATGTGGTCGGGCCGTCCGACATTCCCTGGCAGCCGATTCCGCCGTACAACTGGGCGCCGCTACCGGGTGAGGCCGGGGTCGGATTCACCTCGCCGGTGCTGGACCGGGACGTGGTGACCGCCGGGCCCGCCAGTTTGGATCTGCGGTTGTCGAGTACCGCGCCGGTGACCGATCTGCAGGCGACGGTCACCGAGGTCCGGCCGGACGGCCGGGAGACGTACGTGGCCAGCGGCTACCTGCGATCGTCCTTCCGGGCCGTCGACGCGAATGCGACGGAGCTGCAACCGGTTCGGTCGTTCCGTGATCCCACCGACCTGGCGTCGGGCTTCAGCGAGGCGCGGATCTCGATCGATCCGCTGGCGCACGCGTTCCGCGCGGGCTCTCGAATTCGCGTCACTCTCACCGCACCCGGCGGGGATCGTACGTCGTGGCGGTTCGATACACCCGCGACGGATGGGCTCGTCGTGGACACGATTCTGCTGGGGGCGGGCGGGTCGTCCCTGGTGCTGCCGGTGATCCCGGGGGCCGTCGCGGGAGCGCCGCTGCCCGCCGACTGCGCCGGGCTGCGCGGTCAGCCGTGCCGGGCGTACGTGCCCGCGTTCAACGGCGGCTGATCGCCGCGGAAGTCCTTCCGCCGGTATTGCTTTCGACCGGCGGAAGGAACCGGCGCCGGTCCGATACAGCACCCTCGACGCGCTGTCGGCGAAAGCCGCCGGGCCGGTTACTTCTTGACCAGCGGCAGTACACCTTCGCCGAACCAGTACGCCTCCTCGATGTGCGGCTGCCCCGAGAGGATGAAGTGGTCGACGCCGACGGCGCGGTACTGCTCGATGAGGTCGGCGACCTCGGAGTGGCTGCCGACCAGGGCCGTGCCCGCGCCCGGGCGCACCAGGCCGTAACCGGCCCACAGTCCGGGGTACACCTCGAGGCTGTCGCGGTCGGCGTTCAGTTCGAGCTGGCGACGCTGCCCTTCCGACTCGCCCTGCTGCAGGCGCGCCCGCGCGAGGTCGATGATGACCGGGTCCATGCGGGACAGCAGATTTCGCGCCTCGGCCCAGGCCTGCTCGCGGGTGTCGCGGGTGATGACGTGCGCCCGGATACCGAAAGTCAGTGTCCGGCCGTGCTTCTCGGCCCGGGCACGCACGTCCTCGATCAACGCGCCGACGGCGGCGGGAGGCTCGGTCCACGTCAGATAGGTGTCGACGTTCTTGGCGGCAACCTCACGCGCCGCGTCACTCGCCCCGCCGAAGAAGACCTCCGGCACCGGCGACGGCGCGGGCAGCACCATGGCGCCGGTCACGTCGTAGTACTCGCCCTTGAAGTCGCTCGGCTGCCCGGTCCACGCCTTACGGATGACCTGCAGGAACTCGTCCGTGCGGGCGTACCGCTCTTCCTTGGACAGGTAGTCCCCGAACCGGGCCTGCTCCTCCGCGTCACCACCGGTCACCACGTTCAGCGCGATCCGCCCGCCCGACAGCTGGGCGAAGGTCGCGGCCTGCTGCGCGGCGAGCGTAGGCGTGATCAACCCCGGCCGGAACGCGACCAAGAACTTCAACCGCGAGGTCTCCGGAATCAAGGCGGCCGTGGCGATCCAGGCGTCCGCGCACCACGTGCCCGTAGGCGTCAGCACCGCCTCGAACCCCAGCTGCTCCGCGGTCTTGGCCACCAGCGCCAGATAGTCCAGGCTCGGCGCCCGGTGCGCCGAGGCGGTCCCGATCACCCCCGCCGACTGCAAAGCCCCGATCACTTCCCGCCCGTCCCCCGAAGTCGGTAGATACCAATGGAAGTGCGGATCACCCATACGCCAAACTCCTTCGTGACCGGCCGGCGAAACTCGTTCCGGCCGCAGCCCTACAGGGTTCCACGCGGGGCGTGGGTCCCGAAGGGTTACGGCGGAGCTGATCCGAATTGCGCGGCACGACGAACGATGGGGGAACCATGACGGGTACGGCACTCAGGTCACTGGTGGTCGCGGCGGTACTGATGACCACAACGTCTTGCGGATTCGTGGCGACAAGCTGACCACGGGACCTCCCGTACCGATCAAATGGGAAGAGTGACACGCCGGTCGACGACCCGGGACATCACGAGCGGAGCGGTGGGCACCCGGCCTGGATATCGGTGGTTCAGTCGCCCTGGAGCAAGAGTCGGAACGACGGATGAGCGGGCGTCTATGCCGTCCAAGCCGTAAGACTGCACATCATCCTGGCGAATTCCCACGGCAGAGAGCAACAGCGTACGAAGGCGCGGGATTGCGCCCGCATAATTCGACGATGAATCCTCCCAACGGCCTCGCCAACAGCAATACTCGATCCTCGAGACTTGCTGCCTATTCCGATCTGTGTAGCGATGCCGGTCCGATCCATGCACGAGTAGCGGCCGACCTTGGGGCAAAGCTGCTGGCCGACGAACCGCTGCCGTTCCATCAGGTCGCCTCGCCCACCTTGCTGCGGGTGCTGATCTCGCTGGAAGCTCCGGAGATTCCGTTCTTGAACGATCCGAGAGAACTGGCGCCGGGGCGGCGGTCACCACAATGGGAGTTCCTTTGTGAGCAGGTGGAGAACTGGGATGGTCTGTCTACTCGCCAGCAACTGCGGGTGGTGAAGGTCCTCGCGAAGCTGGCATTCTGGGGGTTGATCGTTGCCCTCGTCGCGCCCGGAAATCGCGATGCTTCGGGGTACGAGACGCGAGCACTGGCATACAGGCGGGACGCCGCGCTTCTGCAGCTCAATCCTGGCGATCGCGACGCCGCCACGGGAGTGCGCGACTTCACTGCTCGTACTGCGCTGGACGAGCACTTACCGGACGCTATGCGCCTCGGAGCGGCAGTGAACCTGGTTGTCCGCTATGCGCTCTCGGGTGGGCAGCTCGCCGACGTCGAGCACTGGGCGACAGTCGCGGAGTCGCTGTTCGGGTCCATTCCGGTCGAGGGTGAGGGTTTGCTGTTACAGAGCTGCTACTGGCGCGGGGTCAGCTTCGTGCCGTATCTCAAGGGCGATCACGACAGTGTCAGACGGATGCTGGACATGGCCGAGGAGGCCGCAGTCCAGGCCTGTGACGAGGCGTGCAACCCGAATTCGCTGCCTGCCCTGGAGAATCTGCATCCGCTGCTGGAGACGCGTGGCCGTGCGGCCCGGGACGCTGGTGACCTGGAGTCGGCTGAGCACTATTATCGCCGCCTCGCCGATCACGATCCACTGGACCCGAAGGGATGTGTCCGGCTGGCGGACTTCCTTTTCGGCGCCGGTCGAAAGCGTGAGGCACGAAACGAATACCTGCGCACGGTCGAACTCGGCGTGCCCATGACAACCTACGCGACGGCACGGGCAGCCCTATGTCTTGCACCGGAACAGCCCGGTGGGGCCACAGACATTCCGATTTGACAAGGCTCACTGCCGAAAGTGGTTGCTACGAGCAGGTTCTCAACGCTGGGAAGCACGATGCGGACACGTTTTCACCGAACCTAATACGATTTGCCTACCGGGATGTCCTCCATACCGGTTGAAGTCTCAAATTCCCTGTGCACCGATAGCCGCGGATAAGTGGCCGGTAGATCTGGGCTGCGCGGTTCCGGGAATCAGGAACAGATCTCGAAAGGTAGATACGTCATGGGTAATCTCCCCGAACTCGCGAACCGCAATTCGGAGGCATTGATGAGCGCCGCCGGACCCGCCCTGCGTGAGGCACTGCAGCGACACCTGCACGAAGCGCGTGCCGGCCGACGGGGCAACTTCAACTCCTTCATCGCCCCCGCCGAGTAGTCCGGACAAGTGCGTGATCCGTGGACGTGCTGACGCGCGGAGCCGTCCACGGGTTCGCCGCACCGAGTGCCAGGGGACCGCGCATCACAACGAGAGGATCAGAACTGATGGAGCAGCATCCTTGTGAATTGCCTTGGCATGGTTGGTCATCGGAGTTCTCCGCGCTACAGAGCGGCGGGTGGCGGCCATTGCCGTTCCACGAGTTCGTTGTCAAGATCCACGGCCGCTGCAACCTGGCCTGTGACTACTGCTACATGTACGAGATGGCGGATCAGAGTTGGCGATCCAAGCCGAAGGCGATGAGCCGGCAAATCTTCCTCGACGCCTGCCGGATGATCAAGGAACACGCGGTCCACTTCGGACTGCCGGTGCTCGACCTCGTTTTCCACGGCGGGGAGCCACTGCTGGTCGGACCAAGCGATCTGGAGTACTTCGCACGGACCGCCCGGGAGATCCTGGAACCGGTTGTTCAGGTGGGCTTGGGAATTCAGACGAATGGAGTCTTGATCGACGACGGTGTTCTGCGTATTTGCGACCGGTGGAACGTCAAGATCGGCGTCAGCCTCGACGGCGGAGAACCGGAGCACGACCGGCACCGGCTCGATCGTGCCGGCCGCGGTAGCTATGCCCGTGTCGTTGCCGGACTGGAGCAACTGATGCCCCCGCACCGGCGGCATCTGTTCTCCGGGCTGCTGTGCACCGTCGATGTGACGAACGACCCCGTACAGACCTACGAGGCCATGCTTCCCTTCTCGCCACCTGTAGTGGATTTCCTTCTGCCCCATGGCAATTGGACGACGCCACCGCCGGGACGCAAACCGGACTCCGCCGAGACGCCGTATGCCGACTGGCTGATCACGGTCTTCGACCGATGGTATGGCGCACCGGTACGGGAAACCAGTGTGCGGTTGTTCGGTGACATCATCGAGTTGCTGCTTGGCGGCAAGGCGGGTTCGGAATCCGTCGGACTCAGGCCGATCCGCACGGCCACCATAGAAACCGATGGCTCACTCGAACAGGTCGACCAGCTGAAGTCGGCGTTCGACGGCGCCGCGCTTATTCCGGTTCGGGGCAGCGGCAACCTATTCGATGCGGCGCTGCATGATCCGTCGATCGTGGCCCGTCAGATCGGCGCCGCCGCGCTGAGCGATACCTGTCTCGCTTGCCCAATCCACACCATCTGCGGCGGTGGGCATTACGTGCATCGCTATCGGGAAGGCGCCGGCTTCCGCAACCCGTCCGTGTACTGCGCGGACTTGACCAAGCTCATCACACACATCGAAGCGCGGGTGCGCGCCGATTTCGAAGCCGCACTGGCGATCAGTGGCACGGAAAGCCACACGCCCGCCTGACACCACCCCCTCGGCCAGCTCTCCGGACCTCACAGGAGCTCGACCATGACTGACCCCGGACTGCGCAGCAATCGGAACTTCGTCCTACTGTGGTCGGGAAACGCGTTGTCGCTGATCGGATTTCACGGGACCCGAATTGCCATTCCGTTGCTGGTCCTGGAGCTCACCCATTCCCCCACCATCGCTGGTTGGGCCGGATTCGCGCTCATTGCACCGAATCTGATCTTCCAAACCGCCGCCGGTGTGGTGGCGGACCACTACGACCGGATCCGCGTACTCCGGATCTGCCAGCTGGTCGGGTTCCTCTCGGCATGCATGGTGACGGCGGCGGTCGCCGCCGATCCACAAGGGCTCGCCCACATGATCATCGTCGCCGCGTTCCTCGAGGGCGCCGTGTACGTCTTCATCGAAGTCTGCGAGGTCGGTGCGGTGCGTGATGTCGTGCCCGAATCACAACGCCCGGCAGCTTTTTCGTTCCTCGAGTCCGAACAGCCGATCGCCTTGCTCGTCGGGCGCGCCGCGGGCGGCGCGATCTACGGACTGGCGCGCTGGCTACCGTTCGCCGTCGATGCGGCCTCCTATCTGTACTGTCTGGTCACCCTATCGTTGATCCGCCGCGAGCAGCCTTCGACGCCGGTGGCGCCCCGGGCGCGGCCGAGCGCAGGCGATATTGCCGCGGGCCTACGCGTCGTATGGAATGAACCGCTACTGCGTCTGACGACGACGGTCGCCGCACTGTCGAACATGATCATTCAGATCGTGCTTTTGCTGATCCTGTTCGAACTGACCCATGACGAACGTCCGGCTTGGACCGCAGGCGTCGTGCTCGCCGCCGCAGGCGTCGGCGGAATCCTCGGCGCTGTGATAGCAGCCCGGATCACCACGCGTTTCCCTGCCGCACTGATCTACCGCAACGGGTTGTGGGTGTGGACGGCGCTGCTCATCCCGATCGCAGTGAGCGACAACCCCTTCCTACTCGCACTGTGCTGGGGCGGCATCGGTGGCGTCGGCGTGGCGGGTAGTGTGGCGTTGACGATCTATCAAGTCGAAGTCATCCCTGAGGAAGTATTCGGCCGAGCCATCGCGGCGATGGGACTGATGACCAACGGCGCGGCGGCATTGGGCGCGCTCGCCGCCGGCTACTTGCTGTCAGTGTTGGGACCTGTTCCGACGGGGTGGATTTCGTTCGCGCTGATGTGCGGACTGGCCGGCATCGTGAACGTGAGTCGGTCTGCGCGTCCGACCGCGCTCCGTTCGGCGAATCAAGACACCACGAAGGCTGGGCGGACGACAGAATTCGGCCGTGGGGCCGATAACGGCGGAGTAGCGCCATGCGCTTCAGAGCCGCTCAGCGACCTATAGCCGTCACCCCGAACGCCGAACACGACTATCGCGTCCGCGCCGCTCAGCACCAGATCAGAGCCGTGGCCGAGACCGGCTACAGAAACTGCGTGAGATGGGCATGCTGTTCGCCTTCCCCGAATCGCTCTACGGAGGCGGCACCAGCCACACCCGCCATGCCCCCGGCTATCTCGGCGCACGCCGGTCGACGGCCCGGGACATCACGAGCGGAGCGGTGGGCACCCGACCTTGATATCGGTGGTTCAGTCGCCCTGGAGCAAGAGTCGGAACGACGGATGAGCGGGCGTCAGCGGCCGCACGGCACGAAAATCCTTCTCATCCAATGTCAGGATGTCGTTGGTGAGGTACCGCTCGGCGAAGACCACTGTGACCGCGTCGGCCAGGTCCAAGCGGAGGCCGCGATACTGCTCGATGATCTTCTGCGCGACTCGGAGATCATCGCGGTCCACCTGCGGCACGAGCACCGTGCCCTCCTCGGCCGAGGTGAGTAAGTCATCGAGTACGAGATCGGCTGTGCGGCGGTCTTTTCCGAACCGTGCCACGAGCAGATGATCGACCTCGTCCAGCACCAAGGGAGAGACAACCGCAACAGAAGTGGAGAGGAACTCGCGCGCTCGCTTGTGCAGTTCCGCGGCACGGTCGTACGCGGCGATGATTGCCGAGGTGTCGGCGATGAAGAAGCTCACTCGCCGTATGCCTCGTCGAGCAAGTCCTTACTGTTGGCGGCAAACCCCGGATCGCCGGAATCGAACGACGGCCACGGACGGGTGCGGCGGACGCGATGCGACCGCAGCAGGACCAGTTCGATCCCCTCACGGATCAAATCGGCTTCCGATCGCCCGGCAGCTTCGGCAGCCTCTTTGAGACGGGCAGCCTGCTCGGGATCCAGGTACACGCTCGTTTTGGCCTTCATAAACGTAGGGTACTACGTAGGGCATCTTCCGGGCCGCGTGTTACCGGAAAACAACAGAGCCGCAGGTCGATGACCTGCGGCTCTGCAGTGAAGTGGAGCTAAGGGGACTCGAACCCCTGACCCCCACACTGCCAGTGTGGTGCGCTACCAGCTGCGCCATAGCCCCGTGTTCAGTTCTCGCTCGCGGGGCGTGCCCCGCTTGCTTGAACGAAGTTACACGAGGTGTGTCGGACAAACCAAATCGCCTGGGTAAAGGCTGGCAATGACGATCTTCCGGGGGTAGCCTCGAACACATGTTCGACAGCAGAGAGGTGGAGGCGATGGGCGACGAAGAGCTGATCGATGCGCTGCGGCGGGCACACGGAGCGGCGGCTTTCGCGCACGCGGCGGAGGTCACGGCGGTGCGGGAGGTGTATCGACGGCATCGGGCCGAGAACGCCGAACCCGGGCCGGGCGGCACGCGGGCCGGGGAGTTCGCGGCCGCCGAGATCGCCGTCGCCGTCCGGGTCTCCGAAGGGGTGGCCGCCGCGCTCATCGACATCGGACTCGCGCTCGACTCGCTACCGCAGACCAAGCTCGCCTTCGCGGCCGGGCGCATCGACCTCTCCCGGGTGCAGGTGATCGTCGAGAGCATGCGCGGACTCTCCCGCGAGGTGCGCGACGCGCTCGAACCTCGGCTGATCGACACCGCCATCCGCTCGGACCCGGCCCGGCTGCGACAAACCGCGCGGCGCTGGCTCATCCGGCTCGACCCCGACGGCGAGCGGCGTCGCCGCGAAGCGCGCGAGGAGGACCGCGACATTCGGATCCGCGCCGTCGAGGACGGGATGGCGGTGTTCGACGGGCTGCTACCCGCGGCCGGCGCGCAGACCCTCGCCATGCGGCTGCGCGAGATGGCGCTGCAGGTCTGCGACCACGATCCGCGCACCATGCCGCAGCGGCGGTCCGACGCGCTCGTCGCGCTCGCCGAGGGCAGCACCCAGCTCGGCTGCCGGTGCGGGCGCGGCAAACTCTGCCCGGCCGCCACCGCGCCGGTCAGCACCCGACGCCCGCTCGTGCAGGTCGGTGTCTCCGCGGACACGCTGCTCGGCCTGCGCGACGATCCCGCGTTCCTCTCCGGATATGGGCCGATCGACCCGGCGCTGGCGCGCACGCTCGCCGAACACGCTCGGTTCCAGGTGATTCCGGAGTACTTCCCGGACGAACAGCAGGCCGGGGCGGAAGAACAGACAGGAGACGCGGGCAGCACACCACCGCGAGCCGATTCCGTTCCACGGCAGCGCAAATCGACCAACGTGGTCGCGGTGCGCGCCGAGATCGAGGAACCACGACCGGTCGTGAACGACACCGCTCCCCGGCCGGGTCAGGTGCATCCGAGTTCGCGGCGGCCGCAGACCGAGGCCGCGCTCTGGGCCAAGGCGAACCGGGAAAGACTGAGCGCGAGACCGATGCTCGACGACTGGTCCCGGCCCGAACGCCTGAACCCGCACGCGCCCGCCGCCCGGATCGACGACCCGGCACCCGCGGAGCCGGCGGATTCGCCACCGGTCGTGGCGTATTCGGTCGACCGGGGAAACCTGGTGCCGCGCGTGCGGCTGCGCCCCTTCACCGCCGCGCCGCCGCGCGAGGTGCGTGCCGTGGACGGACACTGCCGGTTCCCCGGCTGCACCATGCCCGCCGCCGAAACAGTTGTCGCACAGTTCAAACCGGTCCGGGCACTGCGCGCCGTTCCATCCGACCCCGCCGCGAGATCGGTGCTGTGCAGCCACCACTGCCGCCTGAAGCTGCTGGCGGACAGCGGAAAACAGCCCTGGCGCGTCTACCTCTCCGACACCGATCACATGCGCTGGATCGACCCGAGCGGCGAGTCGCACGAAACCATCCGCGAGGGCGCCCGATACCTGTTCCCGCACACCGACATCGACGCGCCCACCTGGCCGAGCGCCCTCCGCCGCGCCCTGCCCCACACCGACCTCCCCATCCCCCGCCCGTTCCCGGTGGACCTCGCCTATCCCCTGGAGTCACACCCCCTGATCCACGCCCAGCTGTCCCGCTGCACGCCGGAGAACGACATCCCCGAGCCGGCCGCCCGCACCGGAACGCACTGACCGCAGGTGACCATCGCGACAAGAGCGTCCGCGACAGCCGACGAGCGGCTGCCCACCGCGCACACGCCCGTCGAATCACCACCGCGCCGGCGGTAGCCCGGTAGCCGTCATCCCGCTCCCCCGAAACCAGGAGCCGATCGGCTACGTCGACCCGAGGTTTGTCCCGACCCTCGGTGCGATGGACGGCCGACGGCTCCCGCCAGGGGTGCGGTCCGTCCGGTGGCCCCACCGGACGGACCGCACTCCGCCTACGTCCCCGGCACTCCGGAAACCCGAGACCACGGGGCCGCATCCCGGTGCGGCCCCTCGCCCGGGGTGCGGCCCTCCTGTCCATTCGATGGGCCGCACCCCAAACGTGTTCGTCCGCAGCGGAATAGCGGCCGAGCCGCCCGCCGCCGCGAGAACCTCGGGACTACTTGCCCGCGTTCAGGACCCATTCGCTGTCGTTGACGTCGGCCTTCTTGCCGTCGACGAACACCGTCGGGGTCGCCGCCTTATCGCTGCCCAGGGCGGACTTCAGGGAGCTGATCGCGGACTCGGCGTGGCCGCGGGCAGTCTCCAGGCGGTCGCCGGTGATGATGCAGCTGACCACATCGGCCGAGGCGCCCGCGTTCTTCGCCAGGGCGGCCAGGGCCGCGTTGTCGTGGTCGGCCGCGCGCTCCTCGGGCTGGTCGGTGGTGAACAGGGCCGTGTGGAACTTCGCGTAGACGGGACCGTCGCCGGCCTGGGCGACGCACTCGTTCGCCGCCACCGCGCGGGTGGAGTAGTCCTTGCTGCGCGAGGCGTCGTCGAGGAAGTTCACGAGGCGGTAGCGCACCGCGATCTTGCCCTCGTCGACCTGCTGCGCGATCTCCTGGCCGTAGCGGCGCTCGAGCTGCCCGCAGGCGGGGCAGAGCGGATCCTCGTAGATCTCAACGGTTTTCGCGACGCCCGACTTGCCGAGCACGATCGCGCCGTCGGAGTCCAGCGCGACGCTCACCTCGGGATTGCGCGAGGAGCCGTAGCCGTCGTTGCGCACCTCGTCCCCACCACCGCTCCACTGCATGACGGCGAAGACGATCAACCCGATCACGACAACGGCGACCGCCGCGAGGGCATAGGTGGTCTTGCTCGAGACCGGCCGCGGAGTGTGTTTCGAAGACGGTGTGCTCACCCCGCCCACTCTGCACCACCGCGCGCCCGAACGCCCACCCACCCCGCCGGGAACGCCCCCACCGTTCCGCGCCCGACGCCCGGCGCCGGCCACGACGGACTCTCCTCACCACGCGAGCAGCGTCACGCCTGCCACATCGGCAAGAGCCCCGCTCACACCACCGGCGTAGGCGCGGACTCCTTGCGATGCAAGGTCTCCGGCACCGCCAGCCACGCCACGGTCGCCGAAGCCAGCAGCACACCCGTCACCCCGAGCGCCAGCCCGTACGACACCTGATCAGCGAGCAGCCCGATCAGATACGGCCCCAGGAACGTGCCCAGGTCGGCGGACATCTGATACCCCGCCAGCACCGGCCCGCCGCGGGTGTTCGGCCCGACGATATCGGCCACCGACGCCTGCAGCGCGGGCGAGAACATGCCCGACCCCAGCCCCGCCACCGCCGAGGCGACCAGGAACCACGGCAGGCTCGGCGCCAGCCCCAGCCCAGCGGTGCCCAGCGCACAGACCAGCGTGCCCGCGATCAGGAACGGCTTGCGCCCCAGCGTGTCCGACCAGCGCCCGGACAGGAACAGCACCGCCGCGTTGCCCGCCGCGAACACCGTCAGCGCCACACCCGCCATGGCCGCGCCCTCGTCGAGCACCTCCACGACGATGAGCGGCACCAGCGCCATGCGCACGCCGAACACCGCCGCGCCGTTGCCGAAATTGGACCAGAGCGCGGCCCGATACGCCGGGTTCGCCAGCCCCTCGCGGAAGGTCATGATCCGCATCGCACCGGCCGTCTCCGGGGTGACCAGCGGGGAATCCTTCAGCGCCACATACACGATCAGCGACGCGATCAGCAGCGCCACGCAGTAGATGAGGAACGGCGCGCGCAAACCCAGGAACGTCAGCGCGCCGCCGACCAGCGGCCCGCTGATCGACCCGATCAGAAAGCTGGTCGAGTACACCCCGGACACCCGCCCGCGCTCGGCGGGCGGCGACATCCGAATCACCAGCGCCAGTGAGGACACCGTGAACATGGTCGACCCGATACCGCCCAGCGACCGCAATACCAGCAGCTGCCAATAGGTCTGGGCGAACGCGCACGCCCCCGTCGACACCGCCACGATGATCAACCCGGTCAGATAGACCGGCCGCTCCCCCAGCCGCTGCATGAGCTTGCCGCTCATGGGCGCGAAGATCAGCCGCATGAGCGCGAAGGCGCTGATGATGAACGAGGCCGCCGCGACCCCGACACCGAAGCTGCGCGCGAACTGCGGCAGCGCGGGCGCGACGAGACCGAACCCGATCGCGATGGTGAACGCCGACCCCACCAGTACCCAGATCTCGACCGGCAGGGCCTTGGATCTAGCCACCGTTCAGGGCCTGTCCCACCATCTCCTCCGCGGCCGCCTGCACCTGCGCGAGATGCTCGGGCCCCTGGAACGATTCCGCGTAGATCTTGTACTTGTCCTCGGTGCCGGACGGGCGGGCGGCGAACCAGGCGTTCTCGGTGGTGACCTTCACCCCGCCCAGCGCCGCGCCGTTGCCGCGGGCCCGGGTCTGAATGCCGGTGATCGGTTCCCCGGCTATCTCCTTCGCGGTAATCATGTCCGGCGTCAACGCCGACAACCGCGCTTTCTGTTCCACGGTGGCGGCGGCGTCGATCCGGTTGTAGGCCGGGCTCCCGTATCGCTTCTCCAGCTCGGCGTAGCGTGTGGACGGGCTCTGCCCGGTGACCGCGGTGATCTCCGCGGCCAGCAGCGAGAGCAGAATCCCGTCCTTGTCGGTGGTCCACACGGTGCCGTCCATGCGCAGGAACGAGGCCCCCGCGCTCTCCTCACCGCCGAAAGCCAGGCTCCCGCTGAACAATCCGGGCACGAACCATTTGAACCCGACCGGCACCTCGTACACATCGCGGCCCAGCACCCCGACCACGCGATCGATCATCGAGGAGGTCACCACCGTCTTGCCGATCTTGGTCAGCGCGTCCCACCCCATCCGGTTCGCGATCAGGTACTCGATCGCCACCGCCAGGTAGTGGTTCGGATTCATCAGTCCCGCATCGGGAGTCACGATGCCGTGCCGATCGGCGTCGGCGTCGTTGCCGGTGGAGATGTCGTAGTCGTCGCGAATAGCCACCAGCGAGGCCATGGCGTAGCGCGAGGACGGATCCATCCGGATCTTGCCGTCGCCGTCCAGGGTCATGAAGCGCCAGGTCGGATCGACGAACGGGTTGACGACCTCGAGCTCGAGGTCGTACCGCTGCCCGATCTCCTCCCAATAGTCCACGCTCGCACCGCCCATGGGGTCCGCGCCCAGCCGGATCCCGGCCCCGCGCACCGCGTCCAGGTTCAGCACGTTCGGCAGATCGCCGATGTACCGGTCCAGGTAGTCGTAGCGCTCGACCTTGCCGGCCAGCGCGGTGGCCAGGCTGGTGCGCTTGACGTCGGCGAGCCCGCCGCGCAGCAGTTCGTTCGCGCGGGCGGCGATGGCGTCGGTGGCCACGGTGTCGGCGGGTCCGCCGTGCGGCGGGTTGTACTTGAACCCGCCGTCGCGGGGCGGATTGTGCGACGGCGTGACCACGATCCCGTCCGCCTGATGCCGGGTGCCGCCGCGATTGTGCCGCAGCACCGCGTGGCTCAAAGCCGGTGTGGGCGTGTACCTGTCCCGTGCGTCGATCATGGTGGTGACGTCGTTGGCGGCGAGCACCTCGAGCGCGGTGGTCCACGCGGGCTCGGACAGCGCGTGCGTGTCGCGGGCCAGGTACAGCGGCCCGGTGATGCCACGACTCGCCCGGTACTCCACGATCGCCTGCGTGATGGCCAGGATGTGCGCCTCGTTGAAGGCGACGTCGAGGCTGGACCCGCGATGGCCCGAGGTTCCGAAGGACACCAGCTGCGCGGGCACGGACGGATCCGGGATGCGGCTGTAATAGGCCGTCACCAGGTGGGCGATGTCCTCGAGATCCGTGGGCCGCGCGGGACGTCCCGCGCGATCGTGAGCCATGCTCGCACCGCCCTTCCGTATCGCCTGCGCCCGGCTGGTCATCAGCATCACGGTTCCACCCGCCACCCGGACCGGGCCGCGACCGGACGTGCCTCGCCGCCGATCACTACGTTCGCCACCGCATAGCTGTCAACGCTCTCCTCAGCCCATCGAATCGTTGCACAGCCGAACGTACCGAGCGCGGCCGGTGCCCCGCGAGACCCGATTCCCGCGGCGCCGAACTCCCAATGATGCGCTCCCACAGCGTCCGGCGGGCCCGCAGCCCCCGATTCGGCGGCTTTCACCCGCGGCGGGCGCGGCGTACGGACGCCGGAGGCTCGCGGAGCCTGCACCCGATCGGGCAGATAGCGGGCCGTCATGCCGACCCTATCGCCCCGTGTCACCGGTGCGGCCGTCATCGCCGAACCTCACCCATCACGTGCCCCCGTTCCGTCGAGCCGTTCCGACATCCACCGTGCCACGCCCGTCCCCGCCACGCGCCCGGCGATATCGACCACCGTCCCCCGAGGTGGCCGGGCGCGGAAGGGATCCGGCCCGTTTCCAGCAGTCTACGAACTTCCGGGCCGTCGCAGCAGGGGCGCGATGCCGCCGGCCGGGCCGAGGCGGTGACCGGCGCGTCCCCGAACTCGCGCCAGTTGTTTGCCATTTCACTGCGAAAGGGTGTGTTGCTGAAGCCGAATGAACGCCCGGAACTGCAAGGATGGGGCGGCTTGCCAGGTGTTGTCCCATCGGCCACGAGGAGAGCCAACTTTGTCGGTACGGCAGTCGATCAGAAGCATGCTGTTCCGAACCTGCGGAATTGCCGCAGTAGCGATCGCGGTGGCGACCAACGCACCCACCGCGCACGGCGCGGTGTACCCCGTTCCCGAAGCGGACGGTTTCTACTACGCCCCAGGCGATCTCGGCGCCAGCGCACCCGGCGATGTCCTGCGCTCGCGCATGGTGGGCGTCCACGGCTGGCCCGGTTCCACCGTGTGGCAGTTGCTCTTTCACTCCACCGATTCCAGCGGCGGTCCCATCGCCGCGGTGACCACGGTGATCGTGCCGCCCGGCGGCGGCAACCACCCGCTGGTCTCGTACCAGCCGTTCGTGAACTCGCTCGGCCTGCAGTGCGCGCCATCGCACGCGCTCTTCGACGGCGGGCTCAAGGAATCCGCCGCGCTGAACATGCTGCTGGCCCGCGGCTGGGCGGTGGCGGTCCCGGATCACCTGGGACCGACCAGCGCCTACGGCGCGGCCCGGCTCGGCGGCCAGATCACCCTCGACGGCATCCGCGCGGCCAAGCGTTTCGCCCCCGCGGGCCTGGGTGATTCACCGGTCGGCATGGTCGGCTACTCCGGTGGCGCGATGTCCACCGGCTTCGCGGGCGCGCTGGCCGCGGAGTACGCACCCGAACTGCCCATCGTCGGCATCGCCATGGGCGGCGTGCCGGTGAACCCGGGCAAGATGGCCATTCAGGTCGGTGACACCCCGCACCCGCTGTTCGGGCTGGGCTTCGCGGTGGCGATGGGCATGGAACGGGAGTACCCGGGCGAACTGCCGCTCGGCAACGCCCTGACCCCCGCCGGCTTCGCCATGCGCGATCGCATCGCCAATGCGTGTGTGGACGACATCATCTCGGCCGGCGCGGGCCACACCATCGGGGAGATGTTCAACCCGGGCATGGAGAACGACCCGACGCTGATCAGCACCTTCCACGCCAACGCGCTGGAGATCTACCCCGGGGTGCCGCGCGCCCCGATCTACCAGTGGCACGGCGGCAACGATCAGGTGCCGCTGGATCTGGCGATGAACACCGCCGCGAAGTACTGCGGCGCGGGCACCCCGGTGCAGTTCGACGTCATCCCGGGCACCGATCACCTCACCGCGATCGCGCCCGGCACGATGAACGCGATGGGCTGGATCGGCGATCGTTTCGCGGGCAGGCCCGCACCGTCCAACTGCCGCTGACGCTTTCGACGGTCGCTCGAATAACAGCACACGGGAACACGACAGGGGCCCACTCGCGATTCGCGAGTGGGCCCCCGTCGTACCGCGGGACGGCCGGTACCCGAGTCGCCGCGCGCTCGTTCGTGAGCCCGGCGCGCGGCTATTCGAATCTCAGTGCGCCAGAACCGGTTCACCCTCCGACGGCTGCGGGACAGTGTTGGGCATGATGAATCCGGTGATCACCGCGCCGACCACGAAGATGGCCGCCGCCCACCAGAAGGTGGTGGTGTAGCTCTGCACGGCGGCCTCGGCCAGCGTCTGCGGCGACGGAACCCGCTCGGCCACATAGTCATCGAACGAGGACGCGGCCAGCGTGCTCAGCAGCGCGGTGCCGATGGAACCGCCGACCTGCTGGCTGGTGTTCACCATGGCCGAGGCCACGCCGGCGTCGGTGTGATGCACGCCCGAGGTCGCGCCGATGAACGCGGTCGACATCGCGGTGCCGAGGCCGACGCCCATGAGGATCAGGCTGGGCAGGATGTGCGTGGCGTACGCGGTGTCGACGCCGATGTTCGTCAGCAGCGCCATGCCCACCGCGGCGATCAGGAAGCCCGCGACCACGGTCGCGCGCGGTCCGACCCGGGGCACCAGCAGCGAGGGCACCGTCGTGGAGGAGGCCACCATGCCCGCGACCATCGGCAGGAAGGCGACGCCGGTGACGATCGGCGAGTACGACAGCGACTGCTGCATGTAGTAGGTCAGGAACAGGAACATCGCGAACATGCCGATGCCGATGGCGAACACGGTGATGTAGGACGCGGCACGGGTGCGGTCCAGGACCACGCGCAGCGGCAGCAGCGGGTTCTTGACGCGCTGCTCCAGGAACACGAACACGCCGAGCAGGATCACGCCGCCGATCAGGAAGCCCAGGGTCGCCGAGTCGGTCCAGCCGTCGGTCTCGGCCTTGGAGAAGCCGTACACGATGGCGAACAGCGCGGCGGTCACCGAGAGCGTGCCGGGCAGGTCCAGTTTGGGCCGCTCGGTGGCGGTGTGCTTGGCCAGCAACAGGATCGCGCCGACCAGCGCGACGGCCGCGAAGACGAGGTTCACGTACATGACCCAGCGCCACGACGCCCATTCGGTGAGCGCGCCGCCGAGCAGCAGGCCCAGTGCGCCGCCGGCGCCCGCGATGGCGCCGAAGATGCCGAACGCCTTGGCGCGCTCACCGGGCTCGGTGAAGGTGACCGTCAGCAGCGAGAGCGCGGCGGGCGCGAGCAGCGCGCCGAACACGCCCTGCGCGACACGCGAGGCGACCAGGATCTCGAAGTTGGCCGCGGCGCCGCCTACGGCCGAGGCGACGGCGAAGCCGATGAGGCCGGCGATGAAGGTGGTCCGGCGCCCGAACAGGTCGGAGAGGCGGCCGCCCAGCAGCAGCAGACTGCCGAACGCCAGGGCGTAGCCGGTGATCACCCACTGGCGGTCGGCGTTGGAGAAGCCCAGATCGAGCTGGGCCTCGGGCAGCGCGATGTTCACGACTGTCGCGTCGAGCACGACCATCAGCTGTGCGACGCCGAGTACGGCAAGCACCCACCAGCGCATGGCGTGCGATCCGCGCCTGCCGTCACCGGCCGGCGCGGCCGCCGCGGGCTCTTTCTCGAGAGCTGTCGTCATGGTTGTTCTCCTCGTCCCCTAGGATTAACGGAGAGCCCATCTCCGTTTACCGATCAAAGCTAACAGCTAAACGGAGAAACAGCCTCCGGATAATCCCGTCTCCTGTTAGGATCTGGGTGTGAATCACGTCACCACCGCGCCCCCACCTCGGCGTTTGCGCGCGGACGCCGCCCGCAATCAACAGCGGATCATCACCGCGGCGAGCGAACTATTCGCCGAGCACGGTCTCGAGATCACGCTGGACGATGTCGCCGCCAAGGCGGGCGTGGGCGTCGGCACCGTCTACCGCCGCTTCGCGAACAAGCAGGAGCTCATCTCCGAGGTGTTCGACCAGAACGTCTCGGAGTTCGCCGCCGCCGTGGACACCGCGCTACACCACCGCGACCCATGGCAGGGCCTGGTCGAGTTGTTCGAATACGCCTGCCAGCACATGGCCGCCAACCGCGGGCTCAGCGAGGTGCTGCTGGAGATGCGCGACAGCATCGACCGCTTCACGTGCGTGCGCGATCGCATCCAGCCCGGCATGCATCAGGTCGTGCAGCGCGCCAAGGATTCCGGCGTCGTGCAGCCCGACATCGAACCCGGAGACTTCTTCGCCCTGGTGAACATGGTCGACGGCGTGGCCGGCTTCGCGCGCACGGTCAATCCCGAGGTGTGGCGGCGCTACGTCGCGGTCGTCCTCAACGGCGTACGCGGCGACTCGGTCCCGCGCCTGCCGCTGAACGTGCCCGCGCTCACCGACGACGAGGTACACGCGGCGAAAGTCGCGATCTGCGAGAAGAGCAAACGCTGACGATCACGCCCGCGGGACCGGCCCACCGGTCCCGCAGCGCGAGAAGCGGAAGAAATTCGCACTCCAGCTAGCTTTTGGTCACATTCCAGTAGCGCACATCACACTGCGGGTTTAAAGTTGGTCGCATGACCAACTCATGGGTGAACTGGGCCGGAGATCAGAGCTGTTCTCCGGCGTCCTTCGCCGCACCGGGCTCGCCCGAGGAAGTCGCCACCGTGCTGGCGCGGGCCGAGGCCGCCGGGCACACCGTCCGAGTCGCCGGATCGGGCCATTCCTTCACCGAGACCGTGCTCACCGACGGCACCCTGATGCGCCTGAACAAGCTCGACAAGATCCTCTCGGTGGATCGCGCCACCGGCCTGGTCCGCGCCGAGGCCGGCATCACGCTGAACGCCGCCAGCACCGCGCTGCACCCGCTGGGCCTGGCCTTCCCCAACCTCGGCGACATCGACGTGCAGTCCATCGCGGGCGCGACGGCCACCGGCACCCACGGCACCGGCGCCAAGCTCCAGAACCTCTCGGCCGCACTGCATTCGGTGGAGCTCATGCTCGCCGACGGCAGCCGGGTCGAACTCAACGAGCAGACCGATCCCGACGGCTGGCGCGCCGCGCGGGTGAATGTCGGCGCGCTGGGCGTGGTCACCGAGGTCACCATGCAGATGGTGCCGTCGTTCGTGCTCGAGGGCGTCGAGCGGCCCGAGCCGGTCGAGGACGTGCTGGCCGACCTGGACACCCACGTCGACGGCAACGAGCACTTCGAGTTCTACATGTTCGCGCACAGCCCGCTGGCGATGACCAAGCGCAACAACCGGGTCGAGCTGCCCGAGCAGCCCCGGCACCCGATCGTGGACTGGTTCTCCGACATCCTCATCACCAACCACACCTTCGACGCGCTGTGCAAGCTCACCCGCGCGCAGCCGAAGCTGATCCCGTACGTGCAGCGGGCCGCGGCCTACGCCGGCAGCTACCGCCGCCAGGTCGAGCGCTCGCACCGGGTCTTCGCCAGCCCCCGGCTCTTCCGCTTCACCGAGATGGAATACGCCATCCCGCGCGAGCATTCGGCCGACGCGATCCGCGAAATCAAAGAGGTCGCCGCGCACTTCGACACCGTCATGCCGATCGAGGTGCGCTGGGTCGCGCCGGACGACGCCTTCCTGTCCCCCGCCGGCGGCCGCGAGACCTGCTACATCGCGGTGCACCAGTACGCGGGCATGGAGTACGAGCCCTACTTCCGCGCCTGCGAGCGGGTGTTCGACCAATACAACGGCCGCCCGCACTGGGGCAAGCGGCACTTCCAGACCGCCGAGACTCTCGCCGAGCGGTATCCGGAGTGGGAGAAGTTCGCCGCGGTCCGGCGGCGGTTCGACCCCAAGGGCCGTTTCACCAACAACTACATCGAACGGGTCCTGGGGCCCGTGGGCTGAGTCCACGCCGCGACCTCCCCGAGCCGGGTGCGCACGCACCCGGCTCGGCGCTTTTCTGGGCACCGGGTCCGGAGCCGACTATGCTCATTTGCTGAAAGATCGCTGCAAGTGCGTTTCTGTTCGTCGGACTGTCCCGGATGCACGCCCGGTCCCCGGGTGTGACCACACGCGAGGAGGTTTCGATGTCTGAGATCAACGACAAATTCGACGAGGCGGCCGGCAAGGCCAAGGACGCCGCCCAGGATGCCGAAGCCAAGGCGCGTGAGGCCGCCGACAAGGCGAAGTCCGCGACACAGGACGCCGCGAAGGACGCCGAGGGCAAGGCGGACCAGGTCGAGGAGAAGATCAAGGACGCGGTCGAGGACGTCCGGGAGAAGGTCGGCGGGTTCGTCGACAGGGTGAAGGACAAGCTCGGCGGCGGCGCGAAGTAGCCGCCGGTATGCCGACGAATGAGGACAACGGTTTGACCGCCGCCGCCGGGCAGCTCGCCGAGAAGGCCAGCGGAGCCGCCGCCGAACTCTCCGACCGCGCGAGCACCGCCGCGGCCGACCTCGCCGATATGGCCAAGGCGTTCGCCGACAAGATCAACACCGAGGATATGCAGGGCACCCTCGAGGACGTGCGCGCCAACCTCGAGCACGCCGCCCAGGACGTCATGGCGGCGGTCAACGCGATCGTCGAGGCCTTGAAGGACCGGGTCGGAAAGTAGGCCATCGGGTGCGGGGGCACCGGTCCCCGCACCCGCCGCTCCCGGACACCCGTGCGACTCGGCGAGGTCGAGCGCGGTTGCGCTCCGGCGCGGTTCGAACCACTCGACGGAGGACGGCTGCCCGTGAGCGCACCGAAGACCACCTCGTCCGATCCGGCGCCCGTGCATCCCCGGGCGGCGGTGGCGCCCCGGGTGTTCTGGCCATCGGCGATCGTGGTCGCCGCCTTCACCGTCTACGCCATCGTGTTCCGCGATCTCGCGGCGCGCCAGGCGAAAGCGCTGCAGGACAACGTGATCGGCGGATTCGGCTGGTACTACATCGTCATCGTGACGCTGTTCGTGGTGTTCGCGATCTGGCTCGGGGTGGGGCGCTTCGGCGACATCACGCTGGGACAGGACGGTGAGCGCGCCGAATACTCCATGGGCGCTTGGCTTTCCATGCTGTTCGCGGCGGGCATGGGCATCGGCCTGGTGTTCTGGGGCGTGGCCGAGCCACTGTTCCACTACGACGATCCGCGGCCCGGCGTCGGCGACACCGCGGCCCAGCGCGCCGACGCCGCCATGGTGCAAACGTTCCTGCACTGGGGAATTCACCCCTGGGCCATCTACGTGGTGGTCGGGCTGGCCATCGGCTACTCCATTCATCGCAAGGGCAGGCCGGTCTCGATCCGCTGGTCGCTGGAATCGCTGGTGGGCGATCGGATCCGGGGCTGGCGCGGGGACGCCATCGACATCGTGGCGGTCATCGGCACCGTGTTCGGCGTGGCCACCTCACTGGGCCTGGGCATCCTGCAGATCTCGGCGGGTCTGAACTATCAGGGCTGGCTGCACGAACCCGGTAAGGGCCTGCAGGTGGTGCTGATCCTGGTGGTGACCGGCCTGGCCACCATCTCGGTGGTGACCGGCGTCGACAAGGGCATCAAGCTGCTCTCGCAGGCGAACATGGGCATCGCGGGATTGCTGATGCTCTTCATACTGGTCGCCGGGCCGACGCTGTTCATCGTCAACGACCTGGTGCAGAACATCGGGGCGTACATCCAGTCGCTGCCCAAGATCAGCCTCTATACCGGTGCGACCGAAGGCCCGACCGGCACCGCGTGGACCCAGCAGTGGACCGTCTTCTACTGGGGCTGGTGGATTTCCTGGGCGCCCTTCGTCGGGGTGTTCATCGCGCGCATCTCGCGCGGGCGCACGGTCCGCGAATTCGTGGCCGGGGTGCTGCTGGTGCCGACGCTGCTGACCTTCGTCTGGTTCGCGGTCTTCGGCGGCGCGGCCCTGAACCGCGAGATGTTCGGCGGCGGCGGCCTCGTCGGCCCGGACGGCCCCGATCGCGACAGCGCCCTGTTCGCGCTGCTGGACACCCTGCCCGGCGGCAGTCTCACCGCCGGCCTGGCGATCCTGGTGATCGTGCTGTTCTTCGTCACCTCCGCCGATTCCGGCGCGCTGGTCATGAACATGCTGTCCTCGGGCGGCAATCCGGAACCGCCGACCTGGAGCCGGGCCTTCTGGACCTTCGCGACGGGCGGTGTCGCCATCGCCCTGCTGGTGGCCAGCGGCGAGGGCGCCTCGGCGCTGACCACCCTGCAAACCGTGGCAATCCTGATCGCGCTGCCGTTCAGCGTGGTCATGCTCGCCATGTGCTGGGCCCTGGTCCGCACATTCCGGGCCGAGCAAGCCGGACGAGCCCCGAAACGGCAGGCCGAGCCAGCCCCGAAGCAGTAGCTCGCGAGACGGCCCCGCGCCCGCCGACGACCTGCGAACCGAGTTCGCGAACCGGTGCCGGGAGAGTGATAGCCCACCCCGGACTGTGTGATGTGAGCGTCGTCAAGCCGGGTGCACCGAGTTCGAATCACGTGGTCCGGAGCCTTTAGACTGCGGCGAAGTACATAACGGAGTCGTCACGGATGGGGTTACACAGCGTCATGCTCAAGGGTTTCAAAGATTTCCTGATGCGGGGCAATGTTATCGATCTCGCGGTCGCGGTGGTCATGGGTACCGCCTTCACCGCCATCGTGACCTCGGTGACCAAGGGCCTACTCGAGCCGCTGCTGGCCGTGCTCGGCGGGAACAGCGAATTCGGGCTGGGCTTCCAGATCATCGGCAGCAAGCCGGCCACCTTCGTCGCTCTCGGCCCGATCATCAGCGCGGTCATCAACTTCATCACCGTCGCCGCGGTGCTGTATTTCATCCTGATGGTCCCCATGACCCACCTGCAGCGCCGCCTGGCCCGCCAGACCGAGATCAAGGCCGATCCCACCGAGATCGAGCTGCTCGTCCAGATTCGCGATCTGCTGGTCGAGCAGAACGCGGGCAAGTCCGGCGCGGAGTCGCAGTCGGACGCGGTCACCTCCGCCGTCAATCCGGCATCGGTCCACTCCGCGGCCGTCACCCCCGGCGTCCCGGCGCGGCATCCCGAGCGCGCCGACAAATAGGCCGCGATTCTCCTCGAACCGGACGTCTTCGGTCCGCGCGCCCTGCCGCGGACCGCACACGGACTATCGTGCTAGCCAGAGTGTTGCTGCTGTCCGGCCGGTAGGCGTCTATCCGAGGAGGCTCGCACGTGGGTCGCATCCCGCCCCGGGAACTTTCGCAGGATCGACCCGACAGCAGCGCCGAGCCGATGCCCGGTCGCTGGGCCATGCTCGCCGTGCTGTGCGCGAGCCTGGGTCTGGTCGCCATGGACGCCACGATCCTGAACGTGGCCCTGCCCTCGCTGATCGATCACATGGCGCCCAGCCCGATGCAGCAGCTGTGGATCGTCGACCTCTACGGGCTGGTGCTGGGCGGTCTGCTCATCACCTGCGGCGCGATCAGCGATCGATTCGGCCGCAAACGGCTCTTCATCACCGGCTTCGTGCTGTTCGGCCTGGCCTCGGTGGTCGCCGCGACCGCGAACGATCCGGGCCAGCTCATCGCCGGGCGTGCGCTGCTGGGCGTCGGCGGGGCCATGGTCATGCCGTCCACGCTCTCGCTGATCCGCAACATCTTCACCGACGATCACGAACGCACCCAGGCCATCGGCATCTGGGCCGCGGTGGCGGGCGCGGGCGCGGCCGTGGGCCCGCTGGTCGGCGGCCACCTGGTGGAGCGCTTCGGGTGGTCGGCGGCGTTCTGGCTGAACGTCCCGGTGGTGGTGCTGACCGTGACCGCGGGCCTCTGGCTGCTGCCGGAATACCGTGCGCCACAGCACGGCAGGCTCGACTACTTCAGCGCGGTGCTCTCGGTGCTGGGCATCGTGGCACTGGCGTGGGGTATCAAACACGTGGCCAAGGGCGAGCCCGCCGCCACGGATCTGCTGATCCTGCTCGCCGCCTTCGCCCTGCTCGGGCTCTTCGCCTACCGGCAGCTGAAATCGCCGGACCCGCTACTGGACGTGCGGCTCTTCCGCAATCGCGCGTTCACCGCCGCGGCGCTGGCGACCCTGCTGGCCATGCTCGCCATCGGCGCGGCCCTGTTCCTGATCTCGTTGTGGCTGCAGTACATTCACGGCTACACCCCGTCCGAGGCGGGACTGCGCACGGTACCCGCCGCGATCGCCACGCTGCTCGGCTCCCTCTCCACGCCGTGGTTGCTGCGGCACGTCAGCGTGCGCTTCCTGATGGGTTTCGGATTGTTCACCCTCGCAGCGGGTTTCCTGCTGCTGGCCGCCATTCCGACCACCACCTATCCGCTGGTCGCGGTGATTCTCGTGGCGCTGGGCATCGGCGACGGCGTCGCCATCACCACGGCGGCGGCGGTGCTGGTCGCCTCGGTGCCGGCGGAGCGGGCCGGGCAGGCGGGCGCGGTGGAGGAGACCAACTACGAACTCGGCATCGGCCTGGGCGTCGCGCTGCTCGGCAGTATTCACGGCAGGCTCTTCGTCACCCACATGACGGATCTGCCGCTCACCGGCGATCAGCTCGACACCGCGCGCGGTTCGGTAGGCGGCGCGGCCTACGTCGCGCACGACATCGGCGGGCCGACCGGTGATCGGGTGCTCGAGATCGCCCAGCACGCCTTCGATTCCGCGCTCACCACCACCTCCTGGATCTCGGCGGCGCTGGTGGGGACGGTGGCGGTGCTGACCGTGGTCCTGGTGCCGCGCGGGTTCAAGGCCACCGCCTCGCACTAGCGAGCCGCGGTCACTCTCGATCGAGCACGATCCGGCGCTGAACAACCGCTTTGGACACCTCGACCAGGGACATCTCGTGGGTGAACGCGTAGGCGCGCAACCGGGCGCAGGCATCGGCCCTGCCGATACCCAGGCGCGCGCTCGTGAGTGCCGCAGCCTCGTGAATCCAGCGGCTGGACAACGGTTGTGACCATCGCCGCGCCTCCTGCCCGGCGGACAGCACCAGGCTCGCGGTGACCAGATCGGCGACGTGGAGGGCCGCGGCCATGAGCAGCGGTTCCGGGCGACCGGGAGCGTCGCGGTACAGGTCCATCGCGCCGAGCCGGATATGGCCGAGCCGCAGCGGAACCGCGAACATGGAACCGGCGGTGGGGAATCCGGTGAGCGCCTCGGCGAAACCCGGCCAGTGCCCGCAGCCGGCGAAGTCGCTCACCAGGACGGGAACCCCCGCCGACGCCGCCGAGACCGCGGGCCCCTCCCCCGCGGTGGCCTGCGCCGCTTCCACCCGGGACGCGAATTCGTCACTGGCACACCAGGGCTGCAGGCCGGCGTCGCGCTCCTCGAGCACGATAGCGGCACGCCGCACGGGCAGCACTCGTACGCACGCCCCGCACACCGCCGTCAATCCGCCTCCGGCGTCGCGAACCGCGCGTAGAAACTGCCCCGTCAATGGGTCGAACCGTGCCGAAACCATGCTGCGAACCGCCCCGTGATCCTCGCTCTGCCATGAGTATTCGGTGCTCGGGGCTCATGGTGCCGTCACAGCTCGGCAACAAAAAGGGCCGAAAGTCACTCCGGGCCAATGCCGCTCACGCGAGCCGCGGAGGTCTCCGCGGCTCGCGTGCCCTGGGGAAGCGGCTACTTCACCGCTGCGGCGGGCTTGTGCGACACCCCGAGCCGGTACAGCCCGCGCAGGTCGTAGGTGTGGGTCACCACCGCGCCCAGCAGGACACCGAAGGCCAGTCCGAACAGCGTCATCCAGATACCCGTGCCCAGGCCGGCGGCGAGGTGCCCGTCGAAGTAGAGCAGCGCGCGCACCGAGAGGTAGATCTGGTGCATGGGTTCGAAGTTCGCGAGCACCGCGATGTAGCGCGGGGTCGCCTCGACCGGGATGGTGCCCGAGGAGGACGGCAGGCCGAGCACCACGAACACGATCATGTTGATGAGCAGTCCGGCGGTGCCGAAGGCGGCCAGGATGGACAGCCCGGTGACGCTGACCGCCGCGACCGCGAGCGCCCCGTACAGGAACAGCGGCAGCGCGTGGTCGATGGGCATGTCGAGCAGGGTCGCGATCGCCAGGAACAACGCGGACACTATGGGCGCGGTGACCAGCGCGATGGCCCATTTCACCAGCAGGGTGCGCCAGCGGCTGATGGCCACGGGCTGCACGTCCAGGAACCAGGGCCCGTATTCGGCGGGCAGGTAGCCGAGTTTGTTGTCGACCATGCCGTGAATGAGCATGGCCCCGCTGAATCCGGCGAACAGCAGGATCAGGGTGTAGAAGAACGCGGACAGGCCCTGGCCGGTGCCCTCGGGCAGCGGGCGGAAGGGGCTGACCGAGATGTCGATCGGGGTGGCCAGCTGCAGGCGCGCCGCGCCGGTGAGTTCGGCGGGGGCCGCGCCCGGCGTGGAAGTCAGTGCGGCACGGACCTGTTCGGTGAGCTGGGCGCCGACGGTGTGGTTCACCTCGGTCATGGCGCGGTCGCTGACCCGCTGCACGATCTGCGCGGCGTAGGTGCCCGCCCGCGGGTTGGTGTGCACGGTGATGACGGGCCGCTCCACGTCGCCGGGCACCACCGCGGCCGTGCCGAGGATGCTCAGCCGCTTGGAGAAGTCGCTCGGGATGATGATGGCGCCGTAGATCCGGCCGTCGCGCAGCTGGCGCTGGGCCTCGCCGACGCCGACCAGGCGCAGGTCGACCTTGTCGGCGGGGACCTTGGCGATCAGGGCGTCCGCGATCTGGTTGCCGACGTTCACGGCCTTGCCGTCGACGATGTCGCCGTCGTCCTGGTTGACCAGGGCCACGGGGAAGTCGTGCAGGTTCTTCTCGGGGTCCGAGGTGTACCCCAGGTACATGGTGCCCAGCAGGGCGGCGAGCAGCGTGACCACGAAGATCGGCGGTATCCAGCCGCGCAGGGGCAGCCCGAGCCGGTGCCCGGCACCGCCCGCGGGGCCGCCGCTGTCCGGAATCGCCGAGGGCGCACTGTTTTTCGGCACGGGCTCACTCCCATTCGGTTCGGACGCACTCACGTTCGTCATAGCAAGGGCAAATGTAGGCACTGACAACAAAGTAGTCAATGCCAACATCGGCGGATGTGTCCGATATCCTGCTCTCACCATGTCCATCGCCAGCTCGCGCTCCTACCACCACGGCGACCTCCGCGCCGAACTGCTGCGCCGCGCCGAGGCCCTCCTGCGCCGGGCCGGGGTGGACGGACTCTCGCTACGCCAGCTCGCGCGTGACACCGGGGTCAGCCACGCCGCGCCGAGCCGGCACTTCCGCGACAAGCAGGCGCTGCTGGACGCGCTCGCCGCGGAAGGCTTCGAGCGACTCGGAACCACACTCGAAAAGGCCGCCGCCACCGGCACTTTCCTGGAGCGAATTCGCGCGGTGGCCCGGACCTACCTCAGCTTCGCCATCGAGAACCCGGCCCTGCTGGCGGTCATGTTCGCCCGCAAACAGCGCCAGACCCCGGAGATCGAGGCCGCCGTCGCGCAGGCCCTGGCCACCCCGCTGGCGATGATCGCCGACGGTCAGGCGCGCGGGGAGGTGGTCGACGGCGATCCCCGGCGCATGTGCCTGACCGCGATGGCGGCGCTGCAGGGCCTGGCCACTTTCGTGGGTTCGGGCTTCGTCGCGGCGGCCGACGCCGATGGATTATTTGAAGAGACAGTGACCCACATGTTGGACGGTTTGCGGCCCCGTCGCTGATTGTCCGCGGGTCCCCGTTACCTTTGGAACGGTTCGGACGATGACCAAGGGGCGGCCGCCGGCCGCTCCGGCCGGCATCGAGGCCACGCAACAGCGACAGTCGAGGACGGACAGTGACAATCGAGGGACGGCAGTACGGCGGGCGCGCCGTCACCGAGCGCAAAGCCGAACGCCGACAGCGCTTCCTCGACGCCGCCATCGAAATCTTCGGCGAGCGCGGGTACGCCAACTGTTCGCTCGCCGACGTGTGCGCGGCGGCCGGACTGTCCAAGCGGCAGTTCTACGAGGAGTTCGCCACGCGCGAGGACGTCCTCGTCGCGGCGTACGACCACATTCAGCAGTCCGCGGCGACCGCGCTGGCCACGGCGGTGGCCGAACTCGGGCCCGATCCGGACCCGACCGTGCGCATCACCAAGGCCATGGAGGCGTACCTGGGTTCGGTCGGCGTGGACCCGTACCGCGCCAAGGTGGCGTTCGTCGAGGTCGTCGGCGTCAGCGAGCGCATGGAAGAGCATCGCCGCGCGCGCAGGCACGAGTGGATCGCGACCATCGAACTCATTCTGGGCCCGCTGGCCGGGGCGGACTCGCGCCTGCGCAGCACTCCCGAACTGACCGGTAGCGCGCTGATCGGCGCGGTCAACGGACTCGCACACGAATGGCTGCTCTCGGATCCGCGACCGCCGGTGAGCGAACTGGTGGGCGTGCTGGTCGCGGTGTCGCTCTCGCTGATCGTCTGAGGGCGATCCCTACATGAGCTGCCGGACGAAATAGGTGTACTCGAGCGCGCTGGTGCGAGCCCGTTCGTCGATGTTGGCGCCGGCGCCGTGCCCGCCCTGGGTCGCCTCGTAGAAGAAGTACGGGGCGCCGAGTTCGGACAGCCGCGCCGCGAACTTGCGCGCGTGCTGCGGGCCGACGCGGTCGTCCTTGGTCGTGGTCCAGACGAACGGCGTGGGGTAGGCCACCCCCGAGCGCAGCTGCGCGTACGGTGAAATCGATTGCAGGAAGGCACGTTCGGTGGGATCGGCCACCGTCCCGTACTCGCCGACCCAGGACGCGCCCGCCGCGATCTGCTCGTACCGCACCATGTCCAGCAGCGGGATCTGGATGTCGACCGCGTTCCACAGTTCTGGATGCTGGGTGAACTGCACGCCCATCAGCAGGCCGCCGTTGGAGCCGCCCTGGATGCCGAGGTGCCGCGGGGTGGTGACGTCGCGGGCGATGAGATCGTCGGCGACGGCGCGGAAATCGTCGAAAGCGCGCTGCCGCTGGGTTTTCAGCGCGGCCTCGTGCCAGGCGGGACCGTACTCGCCGCCGCCGCGAATATTGGCGATGACGTAGACCCCGCCGCGTTCGAGCCACAGCCGGCCCAGCAGACCGTTGTACCCGGGCGTCGAAGTGGAACCGAAGCCGCCGTACCCGTACATGATCGTCGGGTTCTTGCCGTCGTACTTCATGCCCGCGGCGCGCACGATGAAGTACGGCACCCGGGTTCCGTCGGGCGAGGTTGCCTTGAGCTGTTCGACCACGAATCGGGAGGCGTCGAAGCGCGCCGGGGCGGCCTTGATCGGGTCCGCGCGACCGGCCGCGGTGTCGAGCCGCCACAGCGTGACCGGGGTGACCGGCGAGCTGACCGTCAGATACGCGGTGTCGCCGCGGGAATCGGCGTCCACCGCGTCGACGGTGGCGTTCTCCGGCAGCGCGACGGGGACGGCCGACCAGCCGCCGTCCGGCAGCGGGGTGTACACGGTCGCGCGCCCGCGCACGTCGTCCAGGGAGGTCGTGATCAGGTGCGATCGGGTGGTCATGACCTGCTGCAGGGTCTGGGTCGGCCCCGGCGCGTAGACCAGGGTGGCGCGCGGCTGATCCGGCGCGGACAGCACCTCGTCCGCGCGGAGCGAGATCAGCGACCCGGACGTGAAGGCCCCGCCGTCCGCGGCGGACCAGTCCTGGCGCAGCGAGACGAGGATCCGATCGCCGACCATGCCCTCCACATCGGCCTTGGGCGGCAGGGCGATCCGGACCGCCTGCCCGTCCCGGAGCACACTGACCTGCGCTTCGAAGAAGGACGGGCGGCGCACGACCATGGACACCCGCTCGCCGGGGCCGCCGTCGAGCAGGAACGGCGCGGTCCCGAGTCCGTCGGCGGGATCGCCGCGCAGCACTTCCGTCGCGTCGGCGAGCGGTTCGCCGCGCTGCCAGCGCTTGACCACGTACGGGTAGCCGGAGACGGTCTTGTCTCCCGGTGTCCACTCCCGCGAGACCAGCAGCGTGTTCTCGTCCACCCAGGACGTGTACTGCTTGCCGCGGTCCAGCACGAAGCCGTCGGCCACGAATTGTCCGGTGGACCTGTCGAATTCGCGGACGGTGACCGCGTCCTCGCCGCCCTCGGACAGCTCGACCAGGCAGCGGGTGCCCGCCCCGGGCGCGCAGTTCATCCCCTCCCACACCCAGTTGCGGCCCTCGGCGGCGGCGAGGGCGTCCAGGTCCAGGACGGTCTTCCACTCCGGTTGCGGCGCTTCGTATCCGGCGACGGTGCTCTCGCGCCAGATGCCGCGCTGATGCTCACCGTCCTGCCAGAAGTTGCCGACCGCGCCCCCGTGGAATCGCGGCAGCGGGAGCCGGTCCGGCGCCTTACCGAGTTCGACCGCGGCGGTGAGGTTTCCGGCGTAGCTCGGGTCCTTCTCCAGCACGTCCAGGGTCTTGGCGTTCTCCGCCGCCACCCACGACTGCACCCGGGGACCGTCGAGTTCCTCCAGCCACCGGTGGGGGTCGGAGTCCGGGTCCGAGCCGCCGCAGGCCGCAACGAGCGCGACCGTCAGGGCCGCCAGGGCCGTACGCCGTCCGATGCCGCCGTGTTTCATCGCTTCCCCCCGGTGAGTCGATGCGCGCCACCTCGTTCGAGCTGCCGATAGGCAAGGGTACAGCGGGTGGCCGGTGGCGGCCGGTCACGGCGGGCCGGGACCCGGGCGCGGCGCTGTCGGTGCCCGGCGGCATCATTCGGGTATGGCGGGGACCGCGCGACAGGGCGAGATGACGAGCGACGAAGACCTCTGGACCGTGCCCGCGCACTGGTGGACGCGGGCCGAACCGCTGCGCGGGCACGGGGAGTCGCGTTCGCGGGCAATAGATCCCGGTGTCACCGAGGCGCTGGACCGGCTACTCGACCGCTTCCGGCCGAGCATCGCGGCGAGCCTGGCGCACCTGCGCGCGAACGGGTTCGAGGAGATCGCCGCGGCCGCCCGGGCCTACCTGGACGCGCCCGCGACGGCGGCGGAGCCCCTCGGCGCGGCGGTCGTTCGAGCGCTGGTCGCCGTCGATCTGTGGTCCTGCTGCGGCACGGCGCCCTTCGCGCACTACGACCACGACCGGGACGAGATCGCGGACCTGTTCGCCGACAGCTGGGTGCACTCGCACGGTGTCGCGTTCGCCGCCGAAGCCGCGGTGTGGCGGCGGCGGTTCCGCGCCGATCGCAATCGGCAGCCGGACGGCGAGTGGTGCATCGAGGTGACGGTGCTGCCCGCGTCCGATTTCGGCTACACCAATCACGGCGACATGGCACGCCGGGTACGCGGGGATCTCGCGGCGGCCACCGAGGCCGACTACGAGACGGCGGTTCGGCGACTCGCGGCGCTGCGCGCGGATCCGGGCGCGGTGTGGACGCGACTGGCCACGTCGTATCTGGCTCCGACACAGCGGGATTGGGTCGACGAGGATCTTGCGGGGTTGTCCGAGACGGCGCCGGGCCACTACCCGGTGTCCCGGCTGGCGAGCGCCCTGACCACCCCGGAGCAGTTCGCTCGGTATCGCGAGATCACCTGGCCGTTGACCTACGGCGACTACTCGGTGTTCTACAACCTGCTGACCCAGGTGGGCCCGGACGCCGTTCCGATCGTCGTGACCGAATTCGAGCGTCGCACCCCTCGCGTCGCGCCGGAGGTGAAGGCGCTGGCGGGTCTGCTCGCCGAAATACCCTTCGACACCGCGTATCAGGCGCTGCTGGATCGCATGGACCACAAAGCGGTTCTGGCCGCGCTGAACAGCGCGACGGCACGCTATCCGCGCCGGGCGATGCGCCTGCTGTCCCGGCACGCGGTCGAGTCCCCGTCCCCGGCGGCGGTCCGCGCGCTGCGCCTGCACGCGGTCGATCATCCCGAGCTGGTCGCGGATCACGCTGACGAGCGGGCGATCCCGCTGCTGGAGATCGCGCAGCGGCGACCGGAGGCCGACCCCGCGGACCTGCCCGCCGTCCTCACCGCGCCCGCGCCGAAACGGGCGCCCAAGCTACCGAAATGGCTCGCTCCCCAACTGCTTCCGCAGGTGCGCCTGCGCGGGGCCGACACCGCGCTGCCCGCGGCCGCGGCCACCCGCTGGGTCACCTGGCTGCTGGCCTGGGGTCCCGACGGTGATCGGCCGGAGGCGCTCGAGGTGATCGCGGCCGTGGATCCGGTCTCGGCCGCCGAGTTCGCCTGGGCGATCTTCGACGCCTGGCACCTGGCCGCGTATCCGAGCAAGAGCGGGTGGGTGCTGCGCGCCCTGGCCCTGGTCGGCACGGACGACACCATTCGGAGGCTGGTCCCGTTCATCGCTACCTGGCCGAGCAAGTCCGGCAGCGCCCGCGCCGTGGAGGCGGTCGAGGTCATCGCCGCGATCGGCGGCGACGTCGCGCTGACCCAGTTGCACGGCATCGCCGAGCGCAGCCGCCACGAGAGTGTGCGGACCAGGGCGTCGGAGAAGGTCGAGGCGCTCTCGGCCACGCTGGGCCTGAGCGAGCAGGAGCTGGCCGACCGGGTGGTCCCCCAGCTCGGCCTGGCCGCGGGCACCCGCACGCTGGACTACGGTTCCCGCCGGTTCACCGTGTCGCTGGATCAGGAACTGCGGCCGCGGATCATGCTCGACGGCCAACCGCTGCGGACCCTGCCCCGGCCCGCCGCCACCGACGATCCCGAGCTGGCCCCCGCCGCCTACCGATCCTTCCGGGAGTTCAGTGAGGAGCTGAAAACCGCGACCGCCGAACAGATTCGGCGCTTCGAATCCGCGATGCTCGACGGACGGCGCTGGCGGGCAACCGCTTTCCGCTCCCTCATCCTCGATCATCCGGTGCTCGGTCACCTCGCGCGCCGCCTGGTGTGGGCGAGCTTCGACGACGCGGGCGCGGTGACCGGCGCGTTCCGGATCGACCAGGACCGCAGTCTCGCCGACGTGGACGACGAGCCGTACGCGCTCGCCGAGGATGCCCTGGTCGGCATCGCGCACCCGCTGCACCTGGGCGACTCACTGCCCCGCTGGCGCGAACAGTTCCGGGACTACGAACTGCTCCAGCCCTTCGAGCAGCTCGAACGCGGCGTGTACGGCTTCACCCCCGAGGAGGCCGCCGGGGAGACCCTCGACCGGTTCGCGGACCGGCGGATCTCCACCGGCCGCGTCTACGGGCTGCGCAAGTACGGCTGGGTGGTCTCGCACGACGGGATCTACCGCAAGTTCGGCACGTTCCGCGTGGTGCGGGTCGCCCTGTCCCCGGGAATCCAGGGCGGATACAGCTACGAGGCCGAGGAACAGCGGGTGACCTCGGTGCGGTTGACCGGCGGCACGTTCGGCGCCTTCGACCCGGTCACCGCCTCCGAGTTGCTGCGTCAGCTGGAGCGGCTGGCCGCGTGAGCGCCGGCGCGGCGGCCGAAGAACGACCCCGCGCCGAGCTGGGTCCCGCTGGAATAGCCCTTGCCGTCCTGGGCCAGGGTCGCGGCGGCCGCGCCCGCGGCGTACAGGCCGGGGATCGGGGAACCGTTCTCGCGCAGTACTTCTCCGTCGGCGGAGGTGTACAGCCCGCCCAGGGTGAAGCCCGCGTAGAGCGCCTTGCCCAGGGTCAGGTCGAACGCCGCCCACGGGCCGGTGTCCTGTGCGGCCAGGAACTCCGGGGACTTGCCGAAGTCCGGGTCCTCGCCGCGCGCGGCGTGCTCGTTGTAGCGGTCGAGCGTGGTTCGCAGTGCCTCGTAGGGGATTCCGAGCGCGGTCGCCATTTCCTCGACCGTCTCCCAGCCGTCGATGAACGGGGCGAGCGGGAACATGGGCCGTTCCATGTGCTCGGAGTCGACGATCAGATACGCGGCGGCATCCGGCTGTTCGAGCACGAACGCCGAAGTCCGGGCGTGGTAGGAGTCCTCGGCGACGAAGCGCTGCCCGTCGCGATTGACCACCAGGCCGGTGAGCAGCATCGCGGGCGGGTAGACCGGCGCGGTCACGAAGGCCTGCTTCATGTTTCGCGCCGCACCGCCCGCCGCCAGGCCCAGGCGCAGGCCGATGCCGTCGTCATAGGTGGTGCCGAGCACGAAGGGCTTCTCGGCCAGCCACGGCACGTTCTCCGCGACCATGTCGGCGTTCATGACGAAGCCGCCGGTGGCCAGCACCACCGACTTCGCCCGCACCGCACCGGTTTCCCCGGGGCGGCGCCACGCCACGCCGACGATGGTGCCGTCCGGTTCGGCGATCAGATCGGTCACGCCGGTCTCGTACCAGACCTCCACCGCGAGCGCGGCCGCCCGCTTGACGAGCAGGTCGATCACCAGCGCCGCGCCCTGGGTGTCGCCGGGGACCGGCACCTTGTGCCCGCGCGGGGCGGGCACGGCCTGCTCGCGGTACGGGAAGACCTTCTCGTTGCCGGTGTACATCAGCCCCTCGGTGCCGGGCTGGATGACCGCCTTCTCCGGGTAGTAGCTGCGCTCGAATTCGAAGCCCAGGCTCTCGAGCCAGGTGAAGTGCTCGACGCTGCCGTCGCAGTAGGCGCGGATCTTCTCCGGTTCGGGTTCGCGCGCAACCGAAGTGAGGTACTTGTACATCTCCTCGGCCGAGTCCGCGTGCCCGGTGGCCTGCTGGACGGGGGTGCCGCCGCCCAGGTAGAAGTGACCACCGGCGAGGGCGGTGGTGCCGCCGGCGACGGCCGCGCGCTCGAGCAGCAGCACCCGCGCGCCGCGGCTCGCGGCTTCCACCGCGGCGCAGCCCCCGGCGATGCCGAATCCGGCGACGAGCACGTCGACCTCGGCAGTCCACTCGGTAATCGTCTCCGCCGCAACAATATTGACCGGCCGTGCGCTCACTGTGCTTCCCTCTTGATCTGTTCGAAGAACTTCCGCATATTCTCGCCGACCTCGGCCACCTCGATGAAGGGCACTCCGGCCGCCGCACCGTCCAGGTAGGCGAAGCGCATCTGCCCCGCCATGTCACCGCGCTGGACGATGTCCAGGCCCTGGGCCGCGGCGTCTTTCAGTGTCTGGTCGAAGTCCTCGGGCTCCACGCAGATGTGGTGCAGTCCGGGCCCGGAGGCGCTCAGGAACTCGGTGTAGATGGAGGCACCGCGCACCGGCTGGATCAATTCGAGCTGGGTGTCGCCGTTGTAGGCCAGCGCGATGTGCGCGGTGAAGTCCGCCGGCTCGCCGCGGTAGCTGCAGTTCTCGGGCCCGAAGCGCACCTCGGGCATCCGCACCCACTTGCGCGCGCCCAGGACCGCGCCCAGGAAGCTCTCACTCCGCTCGATATCGGGAACCACCCATGCGATCTGGGTGATCGGCCCGCGCGCCACCGTCATCCGTGCTCCATTCACCGATCCTCAGGGCAGTTAATCACAACCGCTTAAATACGCAGTCTGCAAACTCACAACTCGCCCGGCCCCGGACACGACGCGGGCCCGGTCCCCAAGGGGAACCGGGCCGCCGCGCGGCGCGCGCTAGTTCGCGGTCTTCTTGATCCGCTTGATCACCAGGAACGACACGACGCCCATGATGCTCATGACACCGACCATCAGCACGCTGGACAGCCATGCCATGGTGCTCACCGGCAGCCGGTAGGCCAGCACGATCCGCAGCGCCGACTCGCTCACCAGGGCGATGCCCCAGGCCAGGGCCAGGGTCGAATGCAGCCGTCGCACCGCCGGATCGGTGCGGTACGCCTCCTCCATGACGGGCAGGTGCGGCGAGGCGGCGAACGCCTTGCGCGCGGCGGCGTAGGTCAGCGGCTTGCCGATCAGCGCGCTGATCAGGAAGGCTGCGCCGACCACCACGGTGCCGAAGGATTCCCGCACGATCACCATGCGCGCGTCCCCGCTCACCAGTGCGCCGGCCAGTCCGACCAGGAAGCCGCCGAGCACGATTCCCGCGAACAGATCGATCTTGCGCGCCCGAACCGCCTCGAACCCCACGATGGCCGCGGAGCACAGGGCCCCGCCCAGCAGGGCGATCAGATCCGAGTACCCCAGCGCGTGCAGCGCGTAGTAGGCGGCGACCGGAATCGCGATGTCGCGGGCGATGGGCGCGAGCATGCTCACGAGCGACGGGCGGTCGGTCTTGCCCTGCGGGGCGGTCACGGCGGGCGCGGTGGTGGTCATGGCTGGCACTCCTCGTATTCGACTGTGCGCTACGAGAAATGACGCTACGGACGGCGAAACCCCGGCGGACCTGCCAACCATCACGGTCCGCCCATGACAGTCGTCATGGGCGGCGCGGCTAGGACGCCGCCGATTCGAGGCTGCGGCCCTTGGTTTCCGGCGCGCCCCACAGGCAGATGAGGAAGCCGATGACCGTGATACCGGCCGCGTACAGGAACGTCGGCCCCATCCCCAGATTGTCCAGCGACCACGGCAGCAGGAAGGTACCCAGCGCCGCGCCGATCCGGCTGACCGAGGTGGTCACCCCGACCGCGGTGGCTCGAATGTGCGTCGGGAACAGCTCGTTCGGATAGGTCCAGTCCAGCACGTTCGGGCCGCCGCAGAAGAAGGCGTACAGGCACAGCATGAGGAACGCGAGCAGGGCGGGCATGGCCGGCCAGAGGCCGATGAACAGCACCGGCAGCACCATGAGCCCGAAGCACCACACGATGACCGGGCGGCGGCCGATGGTGTCGATCAGGCGCATGGCGGGCAGACAGCCGATGAGGAAGACCATGCTGATGATCGCGGTGCCCAGGGTGTCCATCCAGGTGCCCTCGGGCATGCCGAAGGAGGTCAGGATCTGCGGGCCGAAGGTCAGCATGGCGAACAGCACGGTGACCTGGCAGACGAAGAAGCCGCAGCAGAAGGCCAGGCGCTTGCGGTATTTCGTGTGCAGCAGGGCGCGAATCGAGCCGTGCTCCTCCAGGGACACATCACCCTCGATCAGATCCGCCGGATCGACCTCGACGTGCAGGTACTTCTCGATCATGCGGGCGGCCTTCTCCGGCTTGCCGTGCTGGGCCAGCCAGCGCGGCGACTCCGGGGCGGTGCTCTGCCGGATGATCAGGAAGAACGCGCACAGCACCGCGCCGCTGGCGAGCTGCCAGCGCCAACTGCCGTCGCCGATGAAGGTCAGGCAGAGGTAGCCGACCACGTAGGCCAGGACCGATCCGGCGTACCAGGCCACGATCTGGAAGCCGAGCAGTTTGCCGCGCTGCTTGAGCGGCAACCACTCTCCCAGCAATGATGTGGCGATCGGATAGTCGGCGGCGACCGCCATACCGAGCACGAACCGCAGAATGACGATGAGCCAGATGGATTCGGCCCAGAAGGACGCGATCGAACAGGCCGCCATGACGACCAGGTCGGCGGTGTACATGACCTCGCGGCCGATCTTGTCGGTCAGCACGCCGAAAAGCGCGCCGCCGACGAACATTCCGACCAGGGCGGCGGCGCCGATCAGCGAGATGTCGGCGGTGCTCAGGTCGAGTTCGGGGGTCATGCCGATGAGCGCGGTGCCGACGATGCTCAGGATGTAGCCGTCCAGCAGCGGTCCGCCCGAACACGCGATGGCGAGTCGTTTGTGGAATCCGGTGAAGGGGGCATCGTCGATGACGGTTGTCATAGCTCTCCTCGCGGACGCCTCGAACACCTCGGTTAGCTAATAACAAGCAAGCGTTGGCGAACGTACCCGCGACGCCGGGTGCCCGACCCGGCCGACACGCCGCCGATGCGGAGTTTCCTGGATCCGCGCAGCCGGGGAGCGGGCATGGCGTTCCAGCGCGCGGCCGGGTAGGGTCCCCAACGTCGTATTCAACGAGTTGCATATGCGAGGTGTTCGGTGACTACCTTCCGACAGGCCGTCGAGGCCCGCGACGCCGAGGCCATCGAGGCCCTGCTCGCCGACGACGTGGTGTTCATCAGCCCCGTCGCCTTCAAGCCCTACCCGGGCAAGGCCATCACCGCCGCCATCCTGCGCGGGGTGCTGCGTGTGTTCGAGGACTTCCACTACGTCCGGGAGATCGCCAACGAGAACGGCCGCGACCACGCGCTGCTGTTCGAGACCAAGGTGGACGGCAAGGCCGTCACCGGATGCGACTTCCTGACCTTCGACGAGCACGGCAAGATCGTCGAATTCATGGTCATGGTGCGCCCGCTCTCGGGTGCGCAGGCGCTGGCCGCAGCCATGGGCGCGCAGTTCGAGCGCATCCAGCAGGAGGCGACCGAGCAGATTCTGCGCGAAACCGCCGGGGCCTAGGCGGAATTCACCGGCCCCGGCCAACGGTCCCGGACGATCAGTCCGCGACCGGCTGCGCGAGGGCCGGTTCGGCGCCGCGCTGCCGGGTCAGCAGCCAGCCGACACCCGCGGCCAGCGGGAACATCAGAACGCCGTACACCGCCGCGGGAACCGCCATCTCGGTGCTGTCCAGCACGCTGATGGCGATCGTGATGGCGATGGTGCTGTTGTGCACCCCGACCTCCATCGAGCAGGCGATGGCCTGGCGGAAGTCGACGCCGAGCCAGCGCGGGATGAAGTAGCCGGCGGTGAGGCTGATGACGCAGAACAGTACGACAATTGCCCCGACCTGCACGAAGTAGTCGCCGAGGTTGGCTCGTTCGGCGGCGATGGTGCCCGCGACCACGATGGTGAGCACCAGCGCCGAGCCGATCCGCACCGGGCGATCCATGCGATCGGCGAACCCGACCGCGTACTTGCGGACCACCATGCCGAACACGACCGGGATGAGCACGATGGCGAAGACCTGGACCGCCTTGCCGAATTGCAGTCCGAGCGTGCCGGATCCGTCGCTCGGGTCGAAGTAGCCGATCGCGAAATTGGTGACCAGCGGGACGGTGACGACGGCGATGATCGAATTGACCGCGGTCAGTGAGACATTGAGCGCGACGTCGCCGCGGAACAGGTGGCTGAACAGGTTCGCCGTCGTCCCGCCCGGGGAGGCCGCGAGCAGCATCATGCCGACCGCGAGGATCGGCGTCAGATCGAAGAGCAGCACCAGCCCGAAGGCCACCGCGGGCAGAATCAGCAACTGGCAGGCCAGCGCCACCGCGACGGTCTTCGGCGTGCGGGCGATCCGGGTGAAGTCCTCGGCCGTGAGCGAGAGCCCGAGTCCGAACATGATCGCGGCCAGGGCCAGTGGCAGTCCCACGGAGACGAACGGTGAGTTCATGGTGTTCCTCAATCATCGAGCCGGGTCCGCCGGACCCATATCTGAGACCGACTCGTCTCAAATTGGATGGAGGGTAGCTCGAGAGTGACCCGCGTCGCAGCATATCCGGACAAATCGCCCTAATCGGAGTTGTGCTCGGTAATCGAGTGCCGCGCGGAGGCTCGGAGGTGGAAGGCTGGGCCCATGGCCGATGAACAAGAAGTCCAAGCGAATTCCGCGGACGCGGTGCAGGAGTCGCCGCAGGAGGCGACCAAGCGGAAGTTCCGGGAAGCCCTCGAGCGCAAGAACGGAACGAACGCGGCGGCGGGCGGGGCCGGCAAGAACACCGGCAAGGTGCACGGCGCCCACGCGCAGGCGGGCGGCAAACGCACCTTCCGCCGGCGCGCGGGCGGGTAGAACCGGGAAGACGCGGCCCCCGGCAGCAGCGCTGCCGGGGGCCGCTGTTATTCGATCGGCAGTCGCCGCCTCGGGCCGGGGCGTCGCGACTCGGGTTTCGCTGCCGCGCGGCTCGGGTTTCGCTGCCGCGCGGCTCGGGTGCAGCTGCCGCTCTGCCCGGGTATCTCTGCCTCGAATGTCGGTGTCGTCAGGACTCAGTCGTCGCGGCGGGCCCGGGCCCGGCGTTTGCCCTCGTGCATGGCCTGCACCCGGGCCACCGGGATGGTGTGCCCCTCCGCGATGAGATCCGCGGGCAGCGTCTGGGGCGCGGGCATGTCCTCGGCCCAGGGATCGCGGTCGCCGAGCTGCTTCACCGCCGTGCGAATCGTGAAGTCGCGCGGGTGCACATCGGGCAGGTCCGCCCAGCGCACCGGGAACGAGACCGTCGCGCCGGGCCGGATTCGGGGGCTGTACGCGGCGACCACCGTGGCCCCGCCCGCCCGGGTGGAGTCGAGAAAGACCTTGCCGCCCCGGTCTTCCCGGATGAAGGCCGTGGTCGCCAGCGCCGGATCGAGGCGCTCGGCGCGGGCCGCGATGGCGCGGGTGGCCGCCGCGGCGTCCTCCAGCCCGACGTCCGCGACCGGGACGAAGATGTGAACGCCCTTGGAGCCGCTGGTTTTCACCGCGCCCGCGAGGCCGTCGGCCGCCAGCGCTTGCCGGATCAGTTCCGCCGCGGCGACAGCCTGCGTGAACGGCTGTTCCGGCGCGGGGTCGATGTCGAGGACGAGATGCGTAGGCCCGCCGGAGTAGTCGTGCAGCTGCTCGGCGAGCAGGAGCGTGACGTGGTACTCCACCGCGCGCTGATTGCCGAACCACAGCAGCGTCCGCACGTCGTCACAGAGCGCGTAGGTGACCTCGCGTTTGGAGCTGCCCGCCCACAGGGTCACCCGCCGCATCCACTCGGGCGTGTACTTCGGCAGGTTCTTCTGCATGAACGGCTCCTGGCCCGGCCGCACCCGCACCACCGACAGCGGCCGGTCGCGCAGCGACGGCACCAGCCGCTCCCCCACCGCCTCCAGGTAGTCGATGAGATCGCCCTTGGTCGCCTCCGCTCCATCGAACAGCGGATCACCCAAACTGCTGAACTTCAGCCCGTCCCGAACCCCGTCGCCCATCGGCCCACCATGCGCCCCTTCGCCATTCGCGTCAACCGTCATCGCGCTATCCCCACGCCCGGCGGGTGCCCGGCATGCCCGAGGCGCCGTCGTCGCCGGGGACGACGCCCAGGACCTGGTGCAGGCCCAGGCCGCCGTCCTCGAAGCCCAGCGCGGAGGCGGCCATGTAGACGCGCCAGACGCGGGCGCGGCCCTCGCCAACGAGGGCGACGGCGGCGGGCCAGTCGTTCTCCAGGTTGGCGACCCAGGCCCGCAGGGTCAGGGCGTAGTGCTCGCGCAGTGATTCCACGTCGCGGACCTCGAATCCGGCTCGCTCCATGGCCGATACGACATCGCCGACGTCGCGAAGTTCGCCGTCGGGAAACACGTATCGGCCGATGAACGAGCGCGGCGGGATCCGGGATCCGCCGCGGGCCGAGATCGCGTGATTGAGCAGGCGGCCGCGGGGGCGCAGGGCGGCGCGCAGGGTGTCGAAGTACTCGGCGGTGTGCTCGGAGCCGACGTGTTCGAACATGCCGATCGAGGAGATGGCGTCGAACTGTTCGCCGCCGAGGTCGCGGTAGTCCACGAGACGGATCTCGACGTTGGCCGACAGGTTCGCGGCGGCGACGCGGCGGCGGGCGAGGTCGGCCTGTTCGCGGCTGATGGTGACCCCGACGACGTGCGCGCCGTAGGTGGCGGCCGCGTGGATGGCCATCGAGCCCCAGCCGCAGCCGACGTCGAGCAGGCGCATTCCGGGGCGGGCGGTCAGGCCGAGTTTGCGGCAGATGAGGTCGTGCTTGGCGCGCTGCGCGTCGGCGAGGCCGACGGCGGGGTCGGCGGGACCGGCGCCGTCGTCGTGGGGTGCGGTGAATCGGGCACACGAGTAGGTCATGCTCGGGCCGAGGACCAGGTCGTAGAAGTCGTTGCCGACGTCGTAGTGGTGGCTGATCGCGGCCGCGTCCCGGTCCCTGGTGTGGCGCGGGCCGCGGCGCGGGCGCGCCTCCTCGGGCGGTGGTTCCGGCCTGCGGCCGAGCGCGCCGAGCCGGGCGGCCGCGCCGACCGCCCGCCAGGCGCCGGACACGCCCAGGCGAGCGCTGCCGGGTACCGCGTTCTGCAGCGCGCGCAGCATGGCGAACAGGTCGCCGTCGAGATCGACATCGCCGGCGACGAAGGCACGGCCCAGGCCCAATTCGCCCGGGGCCCAGACCATGCGGCTCAGCGCGTCCCTGGACCGGATCCGCAGGGTTCCGGGGGCCGGGCCGGCGGCGCGCACGCGGCTGCCGTCCCAGAACTCGAAGTCCACGGGCGGGGTCGGTCCGAAGGCCAGGCGCAGCAGGGGTCCGAATGTCTCCGCGACTGTCGCGTCACCGCCCATGCGTCCACTTTGCCCCTATCGTCCCGTCTCGTCGGGGATCCGCGCCGCAGTGTCGGGGCGGCGGCGGGCGGCGCGGGAATTCGATCGGGCCGCACCGATGAATTCGCGGCGCGGACCGGGTCTACATCTTCAGCACGCACTCTGCGTCCACGGTCAAGGGAGGACCCCATGAGCCCGACAGCACTGCCGCCCATCACCGACGCCGATACCTGGCGGCACGAACTCGACGCCCTGCGCAAACGCGAGAAGGCCGCGACCCGCGAACTCGACGCCATCGCGGCGCAGCGCCGACGGCTGCCGATGGTCGAACTGCCCGACTACACGCTCGACGGCGAGCAGGGCCCGGTGCGCCTGGCCGACGTGTTCGAGGGTAGGTCCCAGCTGATTGTCTACAACCACATGTGGTCGCCGGGCCAGGAGTGGCAGTGCGGCGGCTGCACCGGTTTCACCTCGCAGTTCACCCGCCTCGAGTTCCTCGACAACTACGACGCGCGCTTCGTGATCGTGACCCAGGGCCCGATCGAGGAGGCCCTGGCCTACAAGCAGCGCGTGGGCAACAAGATGACCTGGTACTCGACCGCGAACAGCCCCTTCGGCACGGACGTCGGCGCGCCCCCCGGCGAGGGTTTCGCCGTGAACGTCTTCCTGAGCTCGGGCGACACCGTCTACCGCACCTGGCACACCAACGGCCGCGGCACCGAGCAACTGACCCACACCTTCGCCCTGGTCGACCTGCTCCCCTACGGCCGCCAGGAGGAGTGGCAGGATTCCCCCGCCGGCTGGCCCCAGTCCCCCACCTACAGCCGCTGGGTCGGGTCCGAGGATGTGGCCGCCGCCTACGGCAAAGCCTAACCCTCACAACGGTTCTCGCGGGCCGGTGAGTTCGGCATCGGCCCGTGAATTCCGTGGTCCTTGATATCCGCGCCCCGATAATTGCGGGCAGCCACACACCCGCGTAGCTATTCCCTTCCCGGCCGCTGGAAGTTAGCGTTCCTCGACCCCCTCGTCAGGGGTCCGGGATAGAGGAGTCCGGGGATGGGAACACGCAGCGGAACGGCACATCGAATTGTTTGGGGCACAACTTCTCTGGCATTTGCCTCGGCATTGACGGCGCTCACCGCCGCGCCGGCGGCCGCCCTCGACATCGAGCTGTCGCCCACCCAATCCTTCACGGTGGGAACGGCATACACGATCGGGTACCACACGGACGTGGAGCCGACCGGCCACCAGATCGTGTTCACCGACAACGGCGAGTGCTTCGTCGGCCGCTGGGTCCCCGGCCGCCCCGCCTACGGCTCCTCGAACAAGCAGCAACCCGACAACCTCTGGGTCGGCTGGACCCCCACCACCCCCGGCCCACACACGATCACCGCGACGATGAACGGCCGCACCGTCTCCCAGACGGTCTACGTGTCCCCCGCTCTCGGCGGCACCCCGCCCCTGCTCCCCAACCCCCGCACCGGCTGCGACGGCCCCAAGCCCGGCGGCCTCCGCGCGGAGCTGGAAGCAAACCTGCCCTGACCCGGGCCGGTCCGGTGCCGATGGGCACCGGGCTTCGAAGGTGCACCGGGCCTTCGCCATTCAGCGATATCGCACAGGCGGTATCCCCGGGCGACCGTCCGCGCCCGGCCCTGGCGGATCACCGTTCCAGCACGCGCTCCAACGCCAGCTGAATCATCTTCCGCGCCACCGCTCCCGTCTCCGACGCGTCCGGCGGCAGCGCGACGAACTCGCACGCGGTGACGTCCGTGCCGTTCCCCCCGACTGCCATCGTGCCGGCCACCTCACCGGCGTAGTAACGCCGCGTGGCTTCCCATCCCGCCCCGGACCGCAAATCGTAGAAGTACTCGATGAACTCACCCAGGTACACCGGCTCCCCCGCGAGCCGCAGCCCGGTCTCCTCCCCCAGTTCCCGGTCGAGCGCGTCCAGGTAGTCCTCCCCCTCTTCCAACCCACCTCCCGGCAGGTCCCACAATCCCTGCCCCGCATACCCGTCCCGCACCAGCAGAACCTCGTCCTCCCGCACGGCGACGAGGTACACCGATGTCCGCTGCACCAGTTCCCCCTCCGGTATCAGGTGCGCGTCACCCCCGATGTCCCGGCACAAATAGGTCCTGCCCGCATCACTCCCCATACCCGTGATTCGGAACCGCCGCCGCGACGGACGGCTCAGCGCCATGCAACGATACCGGAGCTCAGAGTTGTCCGCATGTTCCAGCACCTTTGCGGCGCAGCGTGAGAGGAGCACTCATGGCTTCGAGGTCAGCGTCGGCTCCCACGAGAGCGGATCAAGGACGATGAAGCCCTCGCGGTCGAAGACCAGACCCACCGCGCGGTGTCCGGTGACCGCCCGCCAGGTGCCGCCGAGGTCGAGTGTGGCGTAGCGGATCTCTCGGAGAAAAGAGTTGAGCCGCAATTCGTTACGGCGTTCCAGCATCGTGTTATCCAGTACACCATACGGATTCAACGGGTTACTGACCGCCGCGGCGATCCACGGCAGAAAGATGTCGGTCAAGATACCGAACTGCTGTGTTCCGGGAATCACCAACGACCCCAGGCTCAAGGACACGGTTCATGGCCGGCGCCGACGCTGAACGCTGATGTCGAATAGGCTTCCGCCGGTCCGAGGCGCCGGGCCGGCGTGTACACATCCGAGGCCCAGTCTTCGCCGAGCCGACCATCGGCATCCGCGAAGTACAGCAGCGTCGAGGATTTCGCATACCCGCACACCGGTTCCAGTCGATCCAGGGCGAATCCGCGTGGCAGATCGTCATCGCCGGGCCGGATGCGTTCGCAGTGTCGCGCACATAGGCAGCAAACAAACCGTCGCGGATGCATGCGTACCCGAGCACATCAGCCTCATCAACAAGCAGGATCCCGTGTCGCTCGCCTGCGCTCAGCACGATGCCCTGCCACGACGCAGCTGGGAGACCCGATTGTTTGCGCAAGGTCAGCCACCCAGTACTGATGCTCCTCGGTGTAGACGGGCGGGATCCGCTAGACGCCGTCCCGCTGCCCGAGGACTGCCTCAGGCCGAAACGGCCTACGAGGATCTTCGTGACACGCCATTATCGCGGGCGTCTGGATCCAGCCACGCCGCTCATGCCGACGATAACAATCAGAACAGTCTCGACAGTTTAGCGAAACCTGTTGCGCACCAATGCGTTATACGACATCATGGCAGAGCACGTCAGTTGTTCTAACGATCTACCAGCCTATTGCCGCCGTCGGCGGAAATGGCCGTGAGCCGTACGCTGCGAAACCTCGATCCTGATGGTCTTCTTTAGTAGCGCCCAGTCTCCAATGGTGGATTCGAAGGAATAGACGGTCTTCCCAGCCAGATGCCAGCAGGCATCAGGCGGTGACGACGGCCTTGCTGATGCTCCCGGAAGGAGTGCCTGCGTCCTTGGTGCGTGCCGTGTCGGCGTCGTCGGCGCGTACACCACACACCGGGAGTTCAATGGCACCCGGGAGAACAAGGACCGTCTTCTCATGTCTGCACGAAAAGCCCCTGAGGGACCCTTCCCGTACCCAACTCACCCCAACTGGGCAGAATCTCTGTACGCGGCGATTGTCAACACTTGCCAGATGGAGAAAGCCGCACCAGCGCCCAGGGGTGCGATCCTCGAAGCGCTTGCTCCCGCGCTCGGTCGCGGTGAGGCCAAACGCGTAATCGAGAACCGGCGCGGCGATTGGTTCCTACGCTCGACCGCGTACCAGGTCGAAGCTCGGGAGTCCGGCGATGCACTACTGATGCTTCGAGTGGACTTGCATGGCGCAGCAACCTTGCCCTGGCATCTCAATGACCGCACGCGCAGTGACTGGCTGCACCCTACCCCTGAAAACCTCTCTCGCCTTGGTGAACTCGTCGACCAGCAACAGGTGTTATACGGCCGCAAGGCGAACCTCGCTCGAGCCAAGAACGCCGACCGTGCATTGGCGACGACCGCGCCACAAACCGAGAAGGATGCGGCCGCAGCCGCGGTTCGGGACGCTGAATTTAAGCACACAAGTGCAAAAAGCGATCTCGCGTTGAAGGAGCGAGCATTAGGATTCCGTCGACCACTTCCGGCTGTTCGTGCGATCGAGGAGGATGGCGTCGCACTCACCGCACTGATCAGCGAGCCCGTCCCTGCCGCGATTGCAGCTGCGCTCCAGCAGTACACCGTCGACAAACTGCGAAAGCGCGGAAATCGCCGTACCTATGACCTAGTCGAGTCTCTAGTCAATGAGGGCCAGCGGGACTCGACTGTCGTAGTCCTGCAACAAGTACCGGCGATCGGCCAGGACGGAACTGTCACTTCGCCATGGCGTGGATTTCATGTGACTGGCAACAACCGCGCTGACGCTCGGCTCCAAATCTATGGCGTCGAAGCTGCGCAGTTGCTGATGGGCATTCCGCAATCGAGCCTACGGCTCCCCGGTGAGGAGGAGAATCGACGACTGCTCTTGGTCGGTCTACGCGAAATCCTGCGCCGAATCAGCATTCAGCTGAACACCGCGTCTACGGATTCGAACCACGAACAGGCGGACCAGGCTGAGAGGGCGCAGCGGATCGCCCAGGTTCCGGCCCGTGTGGTGGTAGGGGCCAGGACTCCGAGAAAGCTTGAGGTGGCGCTGCGACAGCTGAATGTTCACGATCACCTGCGCGGCCAGCTCGGCTACGACGACGAGGACCGCGCACTAGGATTGTGGTCGACAGTGGTCAAGGCATACCAAGCTGACGGTCTTCTCTGCGACCTTCTCGCTGAAGCGGTCACTAACGGAAGAATCGCACCAAACTCCCTGAACGAAAGTGTGATCGCTGATGCACTCGTGGGTGCCCAACCGCTAGATGTGCTCGCCATACTGCTTTCTCCTGGTGATCCAGCATGTCCGGTCACACTGCGTGATGTTGCGATTCGCTGTGCGACCGTGATGCTCTTTCCTCCGGTCCCACCGCGCCCGGACGGCATGCCGACCCGAAAACACATGCCAACTGGTCGATACTGGCCGGTGGTTCGCACTGCCCTGCAAGAGGCACCATGGAGCCAGGCAAATGGGCCGAAGGCCGATCGCCGAACAGAAATCTGGGCGGCTGTGGTCGCCCAACACTTCGTCAACAGGGGCAACCTCCTGGCCGCAAAGGGCGCCTTCAGTGCGCGGGACGTCCAGTTCGGAGTGCAAATAGACGCACGCAGCCTTGCCTCAATACTCGCAGCTTGTCATCAAGGCAACGTCGCAGCCTGGGAAACCTTGGTCCGTAGGCATCTCCTGCCCGGGCTGATCAATGCGCCCGAACCCTTTGTTACCTCTGGCCAAGGCTCCGAGGCCGGCGCGGATCGCAAAGGCGTGCGCCGCGCACCTTCGAACGCAATTCAGGCGCTGGTGAACGCCTACAGTGACCCACCTACGGGCGTAACTCGCCAGCTACTTCTGTCGTTCGCAGAAGCGGTTCTCGATGCACCGGACGCGGCTGACGGCGTTGCGGGGAAAGCACCGGGCACATTCTGGGCACTCGACGGTAGTGGCAGACCGCGCGAGAGTGTGCTGGCAGATAAGCACTGGTTCGATACGCTGTTTCCCAAAACCGCTGTGCCCAGGGCCAACCGACACTCCGCCGAGGACGGCACAGCGGCTCAGGCAGAGGCTGACACGGTCCAGGTCGATGAGGACCTTCCAGAAGACGCGCTAACGCGCATGACGCTGCTCCGATCGGAGCTGACCTTTAAGCTCAGAGCAAGTACTGATGCCGTCGAGACTGCCGCTGAACATATCGACCAGCTCCTGAAACACACTCAAGAAGCCGTGCGCGCGCGTGAGGAAGCTGGTGTCGAGGAGGAGCCAGCGGAAGTGCAGAAGCTCTACATGAAGGACGTTCGCGAGATCAAAAGGCGGTGTGCGGACGTCACGGCACAACTGGACGCGGTGATCGTAGAAATGACTGGCCTGTGACCATCGACTGCTGCGAGGAGCCGATAGCCGGACCCGCCCGCCCGAACTACCATGCCCGCGAGTCAACCGAACTCGAGCTCGATCGCCGCATGGTTCGAGTTGGCATCGACCAGCGCTGAGGCCGCAGAAACGAGAAAGGCGGTCTTGTTTGCCCCGGGTCCTTTCGGACCCCGGGCAAACAAGACCGCCGTGGTGGAGCTGCCGGAGATCGAACCCGTTCCGAGGTACTTGCCAGAAGGATAAAAGTGGTAACTACCTGGGCATATAGGTCACGACAGATCATGCGAAAATCATCCAAGATTGTGGGCAAAATGTGGGCACGGAATCGGCTTCTCCGACGGCCTCCGCACGTCGATGAGGCTGACGCCACCATGACGGCTGGAGGTGCGCCGGACGCCCGTTCGCGCTGAACCTCTCGGGGAACCTCGAGATATGTTGGCCTGTATCGCAATGCCTGGCCGTCAGCGTCCGGATAAAGAAGAGGCTCAGTCATGTTCGCTCTGGTTGTCCGATAAAACTTCGCCGATGCTGCCGCGGTCGAAGGCTTCGACGCGCTGATCGCTGAGACCGTCGAACACATTCGTGACCGCGAGCCCGGAACGCTCGTGTACGCCACGCACCCGATCGAAGGTGAGCCGCCCACGCGGGTCTTCTACGAGGTGTACGTCATCACGTGATGCGTTCGATGCACACGAGCAGCAGGAACACACTCCGGTTCCTGTCCGAGCGAGACAAGTACGTCGACAGCTTCCGCGTCGAGTTCCTCACCCCCGCCATCTCCAAGAGCCTGCCTGCCTGATCACTGACGGGACCCCGTGATTCGGTCCACCGGGTGTGAGAGCCGGTTATCGGTGGATGCAGGTTGCAGCGTATCCGGCCGGGGTGCGGTAGCCCAGTGCGGAATGTCTTCGGCGGTGGTTGTATTCGTCTTTCCAGTCATTGATCACGACGCGGGCTTGGGTCAACGACCAGAAGCTGTTGATGTTGAGGCATTCGTCGCGCAGGCGGCCGTTGAACGACTCGATGTAGCCGTTGCGCCAGGGTTGACCGGGTGGGATGAACGCCAGACCGACCCGTTCACCGGCCCAGTCCGTCATTGCCGCGCAGGCGAGCTCGGGTCCGTTGTCGCAGCGCAAGACGGCCGGGTAGCCGCGGTCGACGGCGAGGCGGTCGAGTTCGTCGATGAGCCGATCGGCGGTGATCGACCGCTCGACCAGCCCGCCGAGGCATTCGCGAGTGTGTTCGTCGACGATCGAGACGATCTTGACCGGGCGACCGTCGTCGGTGGCGTCGAATTGGAAATCCACGGCCCATACCCGGTTCGGCGCGTTGGCTTCGGCGGTCGCGGTGGTGGTGCCGAGGCGTTTTCGGCGGCGCCGCTGCGGCACTCGCAGACCTTCGTCGCGCCAGAGGCGTTGGATCTTCTTGTGGTTGACCGTCCAGCCCTCGCCGCGGGCGTCGTGGTAGGCGCGCCGGAATCCCTGCAGCGGATGGTTGCGTGCCCATGTTCGTAGCCAATCACGCAGTGCCGCATCGGGATCGGCGGGGGTCTGCGCGGTAGGAGGGTGGCGCTGGGTGCTTCGGTGTTGCCCGGTGACCCGGCAGGCGAACCGCTCGCTCACTTCGAGCACGCGCATCAGGTGCGCGACGGCTGCCCGATGCCGGCAAACTCCGGCAAACTCATCCCCGACTCCAGTCGCCCCCCTGGACCGCGTCATGACTCACGAGGACACGGACACGCCCGCCAACGCTTGGACCGGCGACGGCCCGATGGCATTCATGCACGGCGGCAACAGCCTCCGCCCGATCACAAGTACGGCTGGTAGGCCAACCGACGACGACATGACCGAACTCGACCACGACGAGCAGGACGCCCTCAGCCGGCTCGGCCATCACAGCGAAACATCGACGTCGAAGCAGAACCGGTGACCGACCCTTGACACCCGCCAGTGCCGACAAAACTTATAAGCGAGATTTCGACACCCCCACGACTGACATCTACGCAGGTCAGGCATGACAAGAACTACAGTCGACGCAATGACGAACTACTGGGGAGACGCGGTACCAGGCTGGATCTCAGCGGCTGGCACAGTAGGCACGATTATCGCACTCGGCATAGGGCTGAAGTCCTTACGCGCTGACGCCGACGAACACAAAGACAACGAGCGAAGCCAGGCCCGACTGATCACCTCAGAAGAGGTTCAGCGAGGCCACCTGGAATTTAAGGTCACGAATCAAAGCAGCGCACCGATAGTCGAGGTCGAACTCGAGAAGGTCCAGATGTCGACGGACCCCCACGCGAAATTCACCGCGGGACAGATGACCAGTCCTGGTCGCGTTGGGCCATACGAGCCAGTTCGTACGCTCTCCGCCGGCCAGTCGTTCTCCGTGAAAATCGATCTGAGCCGCAGCGATGGCAGCGCCTACGATTACGCCGAAGACCTCCGCGGGGCTGTGCAATTCACCTGCACAATCAAGTTCACCGACAGCCGAGGACTTAGGTGGCGGCGCACGGACATGCAGCTTCCGACCCGCGTCTACACCTGATGATGCTGTGGAATACGCGGCATCAGGCGATCGGTTCGGCGTCGGCAAGGGGAAGCCCCAGACCCGTACAGGACCGGAGCCGCTTCAGGTTCCGCCGCTCGTCGGGTCGGCCGAGGGGTCCCCCGCGAGGGTGCGGTGGGCGCTGTGCAAGTCGCTGGGTGCGTGGCGTGTGGTTAGGTGGGGTTGAGACTGACCCCTGATCAGGGAGAGGCGAAGGTAGTGTTCACTATTCGGCTATCGTAATAACGAGCAGGTCAGACATGTACTGCAGCGGGACCGGGGATCTCGATGCTCCAGTACTTCTTGCCGTCGCGGGTCGTGAAGGAGTCGGTCGGCGTGATGCCGTACTTGCGGAGCATGCCGAGGCTAGCCGTGTTGGTGGCGTCGACTGAGCCTGTGAAGGCGTGGATGTCGGCGAGCTTCGGGTGCGTTTGCAGGCCGTGGAGTGTGGCGGTGCCATACCCCCGTGACGGGCGGGAGTCGGTGCGGCGATGGTCTGGGTCGATTGCGAAATTGATGCCGCCGCGGTACGGGGTTCTATGGCTCCGCTCGGTCCCCGTTGCCCGACGGCCTGAACCGAAACGTAGCCGATGATGCTGCCGTCCGCGTCACGGACCATGCAGCGCAGAGTGGGACGAGCGACCACTCCGGAGGAGAAGTTAGCCCCGTTCGGGCCGTGCTCGGGTTTGAGCATCTGCTTGTCAAGAGCGCCAACGAAGGTCGCGATTTCCTGGTCTTCGAACAGTCGGCGAAGCGCCGACTTATCGGCCTCTGTGTACTCCTCGGTCAGTTCGACCGCGGGCAACCTCATGCCGCTATCTTCCAGGCGGTGTCAACGTGGACTTCGTGCCGAGCACGCACTTCCGCTACCGGATGCAGGGGGGGTCGGGGTTCGGCTCTCCTCGTCTCATCACATCGCGATGTTCTCGGAGTCGTACGTGCGGGGTGGCCGATTGGATGAGCGCCGGCATCATCCTGGCCGCTGCGAAGCGTGGGCAAAATGTGGACGCGCGGCCCGATCTGCGGGTTGTCGAGGCATGAAAAAGCCCCTCACCTGCATTGCAGGTGAGGGGCCTGTGGTGGAGCTGCCGGGAATCGAACCCGGGTCCTCCGCCGTGTCACCAGGGCTTCTCCGTGTGCAGTTCGCTTCGTCTCTACTCGGATCTCTCAGTCATGCGAACAAGCCGAGATGACGATCCCAGTCGCTGTTTGATGTTCCGTTCGACTCCGCGACCGAGCCGAACGGTAAGCCCTCTAGCTGATGCCAGTGACCGGGTCGAGGGCGAACCCGGGCTGACAGACACGCTTCGCTACTTAGGCAGCGAGAGCGTAGTCGCGCTGATTGGAATCGGCGCTTATAGGGTTGCAGCGACGCTTATACAGTGGTCTCCTGCCTGCACTGACACGCTTCCCCTGAATCAACGTACGCAGTCGAAACCGTTCAGCCCCGTCTGTGTTCACCGATTCGAGTGAACCACCCGGCTCGCACCGGGCTCAGTCATACTAACACCGCTGAAACAGCGGATCATCCCATTATCCGCGCGTCACGCGGGCGTTTCCGACCTGCGCGTTCCCGGAGGAACGTTCAGCCGCGCATGCCCTTGATCCGGCGCCCGACCTCGCGGACGACCTCCCGCTCGGCATCGCGCTTGGCCAGATCCTGGCGCTTGTCGTAGTCCTGCTTGCCCTTGGCCAGCGCCAGCTCGACCTTGACCTTGCCGTCGGAGAAGTACATGGACAGCGGAACCAGCGTCAGGCTCGATTCCTTGGTCTTGCCGAGCAGCTTGTCGATCTCGCGACGATGCAGCAGCAGTTTGCGGGTGCGTCGCGGCGCGTGGTTGGTCCACGAGCCGTGCGAGAACTCGGGCACGTGCAGGCCACGCAACCACACCTCGCCGTCATCGATGCTGGCGTAGGCGTCGACCAGCGACGCCTTACCCTCGCGCAGGCTCTTCACCTCGGTGCCCACCAGCGCGATCCCGGCCTCGTAGGTGTCGATGATCGCGTAGTTGTGCCGCGCCTTGCGGTTCGTGGCGATGACCTTGCGCCCCTTTTCCTTCATAACGACCAACAATAATCAGCCGCGCCAGCCGTTTATTCCGCGCGTGCGCGACCGCCCCGGAACCCGGCCGCCCCTACTGCCGCCGAACCCGCCCGTGACCGGTAAACCAGCAGGTAGCGGGCCGAACAACGAGCCCGTCATGCCCCAGGAATTGCTGGCACGACGGTTTTCTGAAACCAAGACCTTTCACTCACCCCGGACGTTACCGTTCCTCGACCCCGCCGACCGGGGCCACGGAACAAGGAGCGATGGATGAGTGCAAACAGCGGCCCGGCTCGCCGAATCGGCTGGGGCGTAACGGCATTGGCGGCGACCTCGGCCGCGGTGGCGCTGGCCGCACCGCAGGCCGCGGCGGGCGTCACCTGGGTCGACGTTCTCGGGACCACATACACGGTGGGCAGCGAGTACACGGTGCAGTACATGGTCGCGGCCGACCTGGGCACGATCTTCAACAACCGTGCGTATTTCCGGGACAACGGCGTCTGCCTCGGCAGCGGTACGGGGTACAGCCCTGCGGCGAAGGTCCCCAGTTTCACCTGGACCCCGACAACGGCCGGGTCGCACGTCATCACGGTGAGCGTGGGCGGGAAGAGCAAGTCCGAGACAGTCACCGTGGTGGCGGCCGCGCCCGGAACGCCGCCGGTGCAGGTCCAGGAATCCGACGACTGCGCCGGGGACACCGGAAGCTTCGGGTCGGGCAGCTCGGGCTCGTAGGCCCGTCCAGTCGGCGGCGTTGGGCAGGGCGCCGCACAGCAGAAAGGCCCCCAACCGAAACCGGTTGGGGGCCTTTCGAAGTAGTCCCGACGGGATTTGAACCCGCGCTACCGCCTTGAGAGGGCGGCGTCCTAGGCCGCTAGACGACGGGACCTTGGACTTCCCGCGATCCGTGGACCGCGGCAGCTCCGAAAGCTTATCCTGCCGGGGCTCAGCTACCAAATCCGCAGCAAGCGGGGGTTCCGCACCGTCGAAAGGGTGGTGCCGGGACGGCCGGGAAAGATCGTTCTCGACCGTCCGCGACGATCACTTCCGGCGGATCGGGACCACGTACTCGCCCGCGCGCACCCCGGCCGCGCGATCGGTCAGCATCGGAATCCCGGTGTAGCGCCACCAGTGCAGCGAGACGACGCCGTCGCTCATGCCGCTGCCGATGCGGAAGCGCTCGACGGGGAAGTGCGCGGCGTCGGTTGCCGGAACGGACAGCGGCAGTTCGGTGCCGATGATCTCGGCGATGGATTCCTCGAGGACGCGGCGCAGGTCGTACTCACCGTCGGGGATCGACCGGCTACCGAGCTTTTCGTGCAACGCTTCCCACAGCCGGGGGTCGCCGCGTAACCCCCACCGCTCGGGCCTGCGTGTGAACAGCACATCGATTTTCACCACGGTCGAATACTCACAATCACTCGTCGTCGGGTGGAGCTCGGAAGTGGTTCTGCTGTCTAACCGTTCGATACGCCGGGCACGAAGGCGTGGTTCGACACAATGACGAACCGACGGCCTAGCACCGGCTTCCCGCCCCCACACGAATCAACCTGCACCGCCGCTGATCAACCTGCCGATCAACCAACGCCACGACAGATCGGTCGGCGACCCGGCACCGCGACGATCACCCCGCGGTACTCCCGTCACGTCGATCACCCGCGACCGCGCCCGAACCGCCGCGCCCGAAAGCCCGCGCTGCACCGGCCAATCCGCAGCCGGGCCGGCCAATCCGCGCCGGCCGACCACCCCGGATCGAGCATCCCCGGGCCGACCGCCCCGGGTCGAACATTGCTGGCTTGAGCATCCCGGGCCGACCGCCCCGGTTTGGCATTCCCGGGTCGAGCATTCCCGCCGCGCCTACTCGTAGTCGGGCGGCAGCTCGTCGGGGAACCCCGGTTCCTCGTCCGGCCAGGGCACATCGTCGTAGTCCGGGGCGGGCGGCGCCGAGCGCGCGGGTTGCCTTGCCGCAGCTGCCGATTCCCGTGCGGGCGGAGCCGAGCGCGGCGCCGACGCGCGAGCCGCCGCCGGACGGGCAGCTGCCGGGCGCGCGGGCGGAGCCTCGCGAACAGGCGCGGGACTCCCCTCGAGCAGCGTGCCGGCCTGGCTTGGGGCCGCACCCGTCACCACCTCGAGCACCCCCTCGCCGTACTTGGCGCGCTTGTTCTCTCCGATGCCGGCGATCGCGCCCAGATCGGCCAGGGTGGCGGGCTTGCGGGCCGCGATCTCCCGCAGCGTCGCGTCATGGAACACGACGTACGCGGGCACGCCCTGTTCCTTGGCGGTGGCCGCGCGCCAGGCCCGCAGGCTCTCGAACAGCCCCGCGTCGCCCGGCGCGAGATCGGCCACGGCCTTGGCCGCCTTGGCGGACTTGGAGGCCCGCGCGGTCTTGGCGCGTTCGGGCTCGCGCCGCAGCATGACCTGGCGGCCGTTGAACAGCACGTCGTTGCTGGCCTCGGTGAGCGTCAGCACCCCGTAATCGCCGTGCACGGCGAGCAGCCCCTGCGCGAGCAGCTGGCGAATCGCGCCGCGCCACTCGATATCCCGCAGGTCCGCGCCGATGCCGAACACTTTGAGTTCGTGGTGCGCGTGCTGCTCCACCTTGGGATTGCGCTTGCCGATCAGGATGTCGACGATGTGCCCGGCGCCGAAGCTCTGCCCGCGTTCGCGCTTGAGCCGCAGCACCGTGGAGAGCACCTTCTGCGCGGGCACGGTGCCGTCCCACGCCTCGGGCGCGTTGAGGCAGGTGTCGCAATTGCCGCACGCCTTGCCCGCCTGCCCGAAGTAGGCCAGCAGCTGGGTGCGCCGGCACTGCACCGTTTCGCACAGCGCCAGCATGGCGTCCAGGTGCAGCTGTAGCTGGCGGCGATGGGCGGCGTCGCCCTCGGAGGAGTCGATCATCTTGCGCTGCTGCACAACGTCACTGAGGCCGTAGACCATCCAGGCCGTCGACGGCTGGCCGTCACGGCCCGCGCGACCGGTCTCCTGGTAGTACCCCTCCACCGACTTCGGCAGATCCAGGTGGGCGACGAAGCGCACGTCGGGCTTGTCGATGCCCATGCCGAAAGCGATGGTGGCGCAGACCACCAGCCCGTCCTCGCGCAGGAAGCGCGACTGGTTGGTCGCCCGCACCCGGTTGTCCAGGCCCGCGTGATACGGGACCGCGGGCACGCCGTTGGCGCTCAGGAACGCGGCGGTCTTCTCCACCGAGTTGCGCGAGAGGCAGTAGACGATGCCCGCGTCGCCGGCGTGCTCGCCCTGGATGAAGGACAGCAACTGCTGTTCGGGCCGGTTCTTGGCTTCGATGCGGTACTGGATGTTCGGCCGGTCGAAGCTGTCGACGAAGTGTTTGGCGCCGGTCAGGTCCAGCCGCTGGGCGATTTCCTTGCGGGTCGCCTCGGTGGCGGTGGCGGTGAGCGCGATGCGCGGCACGTCGGGCCAGCGCTCGTGCAGCATCGACAGCGCCAGGTAGTCGGGCCGGAAGTCGTGGCCCCACTGGGACACACAGTGCGCCTCGTCGATCGCGAACAGCGAGATCTTGCCGCGGTCGAGCAGTTGCGCGGTGGACTCGAGGCGCAGCCGTTCGGGCGCGAGGTAGAGCAGATCCAGCTCGCCGGCCACGAATTGCGCCTCGACCGTGCGCCGTTCGTCCGGGAACTGGGTGGAATTGAGGAAGCCGGCCCGCACCCCTACCGCGTTCAGCGCGTCGACCTGGTCCTGCATGAGGGCGATGAGCGGTGAGACCACCACGCCCACGCCCGGGCGCACCAGCGCCGGGATCTGATAGCAGAGCGACTTGCCGCCGCCGGTGGGCATGAGCACCAGGGCGTCGCCGCCGGAAATCACCTGTTCGACGATTGCCCGCTGCGGTCCGCGAAAACTGTCGTAGCCGAATGTCTTCCGCAGAACCTGGTGCGCCGCAACACTTCCGGCGTCCTCGAGAGACTCACTGCCGACGACGGTTTCGACCTCCGGTGCACTCACGGCAGCAATCCTACGGACAGCCTCCGACGCGCAATACTCCCTTGGCAACTTCGCACCCCCGCGCACCCGGCCCGGCGCGGGCCGTTGCGTGCGGGATCACACCGAATACCCCGGCCCGCCTCGCACGATGCGAATCCGCGAAAGACGGGCCCGGGTGCGGCAACTCATTCGCGCACGTAGTACCGCAGCGCCGCATACGCCGCCAACGCCGCGAATCCGACACCCACCGGCGTGATGATCATCGCCACGGTCGCGATGTCCTCGCTCGAGATCGGCGGCAGCACGTCGTCGTCGGCCAGCGACCCCAGCGCCTTGTTGATCACGAGCGGTTGCGCGACGAACAGCCCTGCCACCGCGAGCAGCGAGCCGACGAGCGCGGCGAGCACCGCCTCGAGCAGGAAGGGCAATTGCGTGTACCACCGTGTCGCGCCGACCAGTCGCATGATGTTGACCTCGGTCTTGCGCGCCAGCGCCGCCACCTGCACCATGTTCGCGATCAGCAGCAGCGCGGCGAGCGCCTGCAGGGCCGCGAGGCCGAAGGCGGTGTTGCGGATCCCGGTGAAGAAGCCCACCAGCCGGTCCACGATGTCGACGTCGTTGAGCACCGTCATGACCCCGGGCCGATCGTGGAAGTCGTCGTAGATGGTGCGGTACTGGGTGACATCGTTGAGCTTGACCCGGAACGAGCCCGGCAGGCCGTCCTTGCTGACCTCGTCGGCGAGCCCCGGCTGATCCTTGAAGGTCGACTCCTTGACCTCCTTGACCGCCTCCTGGCTGTTCACGTACTGCACGCTCGCGACGTACTGGTTCTGCTCCAGATCCATCATGATCGACTTGCAGGGGTCCTGCGTGCAGTCCAGATCCCGCGAGGCCGAATCGTCGAGGTACAGCCGGATGGCCACGCGCTGGACGTAGTAGTCCTGGATCTTGTCCGCCAGCCGCACCGTCAGCAGACCGCCGCCGAGCATGGTCAGCGAGACCGCGGTGGTCAGGATCATCGCGATGGTCATGGTGATGTTGCGGCGCAGGCCCGTGAAGATCTCGCCGAACAGGAATCCCGCGCGCATTACCGCCCCACCCCGTAGACGCCGGTCTCGTCGTCGCGGACCAGGCGGCCGCGATCGAGTTCGATCACCCGGCGCCGCATGGCGTCGACGATGGTGTTGTCGTGGGTGGCCATGACCACCGTTGTCCCGGTGCGATTCACCCGTTCCAGCAACGCCATGATGTCCTGACTGGTCTCGGGGTCGAGGTTGCCGGTCGGTTCGTCGGCCAGCAGCACCAGCGGCCGGTTCACGAAGGCGCGGGCCAGGGCGGCGCGCTGCTGCTCGCCACCGGAGAGCTCACCGGGCAGCCGATCGGCCTTGCCCGCCAGACCCACCAGGTCGAGGGCCTCGGGCACCGCCCGCGAGATGAATGCCGCAGGTTTGCCGATCACCTCCAGCGCGAAGGCCACGTTCTGCTCGACCGTCTTCTGCTGCAGCAGCCGGAAGTCCTGGAAGACACAGCCCATGCGCTGGCGCAGTTTGGGCACCTTGCGGCCGGGCAGTTTGTCCACTCGGAAGTCCGAGACCCAGACCTCGCCCGCGGTGGGCTTCTCCTCCTTGAGCAGCAGCCGCATGAACGTCGACTTGCCCGAACCGGAGGGTCCGATGACGAAGACGAATTCACCCTTGTCGATGTCGACCGTGACATTGTCCAGGGCGGGTCGCGTCGAGGTCTTGTAGGTCTTGGTGACGTTGCGCAGCGCTATCACGATTGGCCAGTGTAGCCAGGCGGTCGCGCCGCTCGGCCACACCGCGCGCGGGCGGGTCAGCGCGGCGTGGTAGCCGGAGCGTCCGGTAGATAGTTGCTGAGCATGGTGTTCACGATCGGCGTATAGCCCGGGTTCGCAGGTCTTTCCGGCTTGACGAACATGTAGAGCACGAACGTCGCGAGCCAGACCGTGATCAGGATCGCCGTGGACTTACGTGTTTTCACTCAAACCCTCCCGGCGGAGCGCCGCGGCCACCCGCACCCGCAGCTCGCGCCCCACTTCGAACTGTTTGCCCGGCAGTGTCCGGGCAACCATCTTGATGTTCATCTGGTCGACGGTGAGATCTTCGACACCCATGACGCTCGGCTCGTCGAGCAGCAGGGTCTTCAGCTTGCGATCGGCGAACGCCTTGGCGCCGACCTCTCGCAGGATCTCGTTGACCTTGTTGATGTCGGCGGTGGCGGGCACGGGGACGTCGATGGCCGCACGAGCCCAATCCTTCGACAGATTGGTCACTTTCACGATCTGACCGTTCGGTACCGTGATCACTTCGCCGTCCGCGCTGCGCAAGGTCGTGATCCGCAGCGTGACGTCCTCGACCGTACCCTCGGCGTCGACCCCGGATCCAGTCACCGCGATGCGCACGACATCGCCGAAACCGTACTGTCTTTCGGTGATCAGGAAGAATCCGGCGAGCAGGTCCTGCACGATGCGCTGGGCGCCGAAACCCAGCGCCGCGCCGATCACCGCGGCCGGGGCCACCAAACCACCCAGTTGGAATCCCAAGCGCTGCAACACTTCCAGCGCGACCAGGAAGTAGACCAGGGACAGCACCACCCAGGTGAGCACCTGGGCCAGCGCGTGTCTGTGCTTGGCCGCCTCGGTGCGCACCAGCGAATCGCTGCTGCGGAACGAGGCGTCGATCTTGCGGGTGATGCGGTCGCGCACGAAGGTCACCGCGCGCGCGAACAACATCGCACCGACGATCAGCAGCACGATCTCGAGCCCGCTGGACCGGAACCAGTTACCCAGATCCGACCCGGTTCCCGCGGCGAGAATCGACGCACTGCTCATACTGCCTCCGTACTGTCTTGCCTCCGTCACGCTCGGGCCGTTCGCGTCCCGCGCGGCCCGGCAGGCTCCGGCGCTCGGTGCGCGTTCGGCACCGGGTGAGCCGCGAACACCGAAGTGCGGCAAACACACCCGAGGCACCACAGTACCGACTGCCACCGCCGTGCCCGGGCGGGTCCGCGGCACACACGGCCCGGCTCCCGCGCGTCGCGATACCCCGATTCGGGCGCGTCATGAGCCCGGGGTGTCGCGTATTACGCGGTGGCTTCTCGCATGCGCCACCTGATTCCGGACTCGATGAACCCGTCGATGTCACCGTCGAGCACCGCCGACGGATTGTTGACCTCGTAGTTGGTCCGCAGATCCTTGACCATCTGGTACGGGTGCAGGACGTAGGAGCGCATCTGGTTGCCCCAGGACGCGCCCTCGTTGGTCTTGAGGGCGTCCATCTGGGCGCGCTCTTCCTGCCGCTTGCGCTCGAGCAGCTTGGCCTGCAGCACGCGCATGGCCGAAATCTTGTTCTGCAGCTGCGATTTCTCGTTCTGGCAGGTGACCACGATGCCGGTCGGGATGTGCGTCAGGCGCACCGCGGAGTCGGTGGTGTTGACCGACTGACCGCCGGGGCCCGAGGAGCGGTACACGTCGACGCGCACCTCGCCGTCCGGGATCTCGATGTGGTCGGTGGTCTCGACGACGGGCAGCACCTCGACCTCGGCGAAGGAGGTCTGGCGGCGGCCCTGGTTGTCGAAGGGGCTGATGCGCACCAGCCGGTGCGTGCCCATCTCGACCGAGAGCGTGCCGTACGCGTACGGCGACTTCACCGCGAAGGTGGCCGACTTGATGCCCGCCTCTTCCGCGTAGGAGGTGTCGTAGATCTCGACGGGGTACTTGTGCCGCTCGGCCCAGCGCACGTACATGCGCATGAGCATCTGCGCCCAGTCCGCCGCGTCCACGCCGCCGGCGCCGGAGCGAATGTTGACCAGCGCCTCGCGCTTGTCGTATTCACCGGCGAGCAGCGTGCGCACCTCCATGGCCTCGACGTCCGCGTGCAGCGCGGACCGCTCGGCGTCGGCGTCGGCGATGGCGGCCGCGCGGGCGTCGCCCTCCTCGTCCTCGGCGAGCTCGTACAGCACCGGCAAATCCTCGAGCCGCTGCCGCAGCCCCTGGACCCGGCGCAGTTCGGCCTGCGCGTGCGAGAGCTCGCTCGTGACGGCCTGGGCGTGGTCCTGGTTGTTCCACAGGTCCGGGTCGGCGGCCTGGTGCTCCAGCTCGTTGATCCGCCGGACCAGTTCGTCGATATCGAGCACCGACTCCACGGTCTTCAGGGTCGCGTCGAGTTCGGCCAGGTCAGCGGATACGTCAGGATGCACGGTGTTCAAGGCTACCGACTGCCCCGCCCACTCCACACTTCGACGCCCGGCTGCGGGTCGCGATGTACCCGCCGAGCGCGGGCGTCGGCCGCCGCGGCCGGGCGTGGATTCGCCGCCGGGCAGTCAACCGGCGGCGGGCGCGTTCCGAAACCGACTGTTCCCCACCGAGTTCGACACCGTGTTTCCCATGCCTCCAGGATAGGTAGCCGCGCAAGGGAAATTCGCTGTGCCACCGGCACTCTCACACGGCGCCGGCAGCGGTGCGACGATCGTTGCCGCGCTCAGTTCGCCGCGGCCGCGCTGAGGCGGGCCGCGCGGCCCTGTCCGCCGGACGAATCGAGCGTGCGGTCGTCCGGGCGGCGGAGGACCAGACTGTCGGACTGGCGGCCGATCAGCTCGTCCAGGGCGGTGGTGGTCGGCTCGTCGGCGGGGAGCTGGACGATCAGGCGCTGGTCGTCTTCCGCGGGGAGATCGAGGGTTTCGTGGGCCAGGCGGAGCAGCCCGGCCTCGGGGTGGCGCAGGCGGGTGATGCCGGTCGCGTCGGGCAGGCTCGTGACGCGCGCGAGCCTGCCGGTGAACTCCTCGCCGGCGGCGTCGGCGAGTTCGTCGGCGATGGCGGCGACGGCCGGGTCCGAGCGGAACGGGCCGAACTTGAGGGCGGCCACCGTCTGATCGGCGGTGTGCTGCCAGTCGGGATAGATGTGGCGGGCGCGGGCGTCGGTGAAGACGTAGCGCGGGAGGCTGGCGGGCAGGCCGTCGTCTAGCAGCCCGGTCGGGCCCATGAGGCGGCGGTAGCCCTCGGTGCAGGCCAGCACCTCCCCGGCGCGATTGTGGACCGAGGCGGGCGCGGGTTCGAGTTGATCGAGGATCGCGAGCATGGGCGCGCGCACCACCCGGGCCGGCTGCGGATTGCCCGTGCAGGTGAATCCGGGCGTCTGCGCCTTCACCAGGCGGTGCAGGTGAACGCGTTCGCTCGCGGACATGTTCAGCGCGTTCGCGATCGAGGACAACACCGCCGAGGAGGGATGCCGGTCGCGGCCCTGTTCGAGCCGGGAGATGTATTCGACGCTCACCCCGGCCAGGGCTGCGAGTTCGGAGCGACGCAGACCCGGCGTGCGACGGCGTGGACCGGCGGGTAGTCCGACATCCCCCGGTACGACCCCCTGGCGCCGAATGCGAAGAAAAAGGCCCAACTCGTTGTCGCTCACCCGAAAACGGTAGCAAGGCGCGCAAGGCGCAAAGTGGCCCTGGCACTGGGGATCTCGGCGTGTTGCACGCTCCGCGCCCGGTTCCCCGGATGCGGGTCCGGGCGAGCCGCGCGGTCGCCCGGAGTTCGCGAGCGCGGTGGCCGGAAGTTCGCGAGGGCGATGCCCGGACCTGCTCCCCCGCGCCGCCCGAAGCGGGAAGTTCGCTGCCGACGCACCCGTGTTACCCGGAGGCGCTAACGTACCCCCGGTGACCGCCTACTCCGCTGATCTCGAACTCGCCCTGCGGCTGGCCGACGCGGCCGACGCCATCACCCGCGACCGGTTCGGGGCCCTGGACCTGAAGATCGACGCCAAGCCGGATCTGACGCCGGTCTCCGACGCGGATCTGGCCGTGGAGCGCATGGTGCGCGAGGTGCTCTCCGCCGAGCGCCCCGGCGATCTGGTGCTCGGCGAGGAGTTCGGTGGCGATGCTGAATTCACCGGCCGGCAGTGGGTCATCGACCCGATCGACGGCACCAAGAACTTCGTGCGCGGCGTGCCGGTGTGGGCCTCGCTCATCTCGCTGCTGGAGGACGGCATCCCGGTGGTCGGCGTGGTCAGCGCGCCGGCCCTGGCGCGGCGCTGGTGGGCCGCGACGGGCGCGGGCGCCTGGACGAGCTTCGAAGGGGCCGAGCCGCGGGCCATCTCGGTGTCCGGCGTCGCCGAGCTCGGCGCGGCCTCGCTGGCGATCTCGAGCCTGTCCGGCTGGCGGGCGATCGGGCGGCGCGCCAAGCTCATCGCGCTCTCGGACGAGGTGTGGCGGGTGCGCGGCTACGGCGATTTCTTCGGCTACACGCTGCTGGCCGAGGGCGCGGTGGATATCTGCACCGAACCCGAACTCTCGCTGTGGGATATGGCCGCGCTCGATGTCCTGATTCGCGAGGCGGGCGGCACGTTCACCTCGCTCGACGGCAATCCCGGACCGCACGGCGGCAGCGCCGTCGCCACCAATTCGCATCTGCAGGACCAGGTTCTGGCCGCGCTGGCTGCCTGAGGCCCCACGCACGCACGAACACCCCCGCGCCGGCCACGGGGGTGTTCGTTTTCGCCTGTAATATGCTCGGGGACTAAGCCGAGCCGGTGCCGCCGCCCGTGCCGCCGATCAGCACGTCAACGAGGCCGCCGAGCAAACTGGTCACTACCGAGACGAGTCCTGACAACATAATCATTCCTCCTTTCGTCTCGCTGAAAAACGTAGTGAGACTTGAAGATTGAAGCTAGAGGAATGAATTAACCGTACGGGAATCCCGCCTATTCAAGATCCACAGTGCAGTGAATTGCATTGTGATCAACAGCTTTTCGCTGGTTTGTTGCGAATCCTATTGGGTAACCGATAGATCCGGCCAATGCGGCGGACATGAACTCGCCATCGGTAATTCGGAGCGAAAGTCGCTCCGGACAGGTGATTCGCAGGCCGATGCGGGGCTGCGGTCCCGGCATCGGGTCGCCCGAAGGCGGTGTCCTACAGGTACTGCGGGTGAAGCTGCCGGTGTCCCGCTCAGCCGCCGAGCGGGATGCGCACCGAACCGAAGTCGATGAACGCGCCGCCGGGGTTGGCCGAGCCGACGCTCACCGAGCCGAGGCCGATCTCGGTCTCGGTGTTCGGGCCGCCGGCGGACAGGCTCACGGCCACGTCCTCCAGTTCCACGGCCTCGGCCTGGGCGGCGGGAGCGGACAGGAACAGCGCGGCGGCGATCAGGCCGGTGGTGCCGAGCACGGTTTTCATGGGTTACCTCCATCAGACTTTCTGCGCACCCGAGGGCATCGGTGCCCCTGCACCCTAGCCCGCACACCGCCGCTCTGAAGCAGGTTTGTTTCACTAGACCCCAATCCGCGGGGCGGCGCCGCCGGAACCCCCGGACGACGGCCCGGAACGCACCGCATCGACCTGCCGATTCGACAACCCTCGACGGTTGTTCTTACTCTGGAGTAAGATAGTCTTACTCTGGAGTAAGATTGCTGGGCAGGATCACCCTCCACACTCAAGAAAACTGGTGATTATGAGCACTCGAGACACCGCAAAGACGCGACGTCCTGATACTTCCGCCGTCGGCCTGAACCCGGTCAAGCGCGACTGGATGGGCGCGGCCATGCGTGTCATGACGACCATTACCGGGTCCGAACTGGCGGAGAAGTACAACCTGCGCAAGCCCATCGAGCGGCTGACGTACGAGGGCACCAAGACCGGCTTCCGCAGCCTCGGCGCCGCGACCCGCGTCTTCGAGAAGGTCGCCGGCGGCGGCGCGCCCAAGCGGCTGCCCGCCAACGAGTCCAAGAAGAAGGACTACTTCGACCTCACCCCGACCGACGAGCAGCAGATGATCGTCGAGACGGTGCGCGAGTTCGCCGAGGAGATCCTGCGCCCGGCGGCCTACGACGCGGACAACGCGGCCAAGGCCCCGCGCGATCTGCTCGAGCGCGCCTCCGAGCTCGGCATCACGCTGATCAACGTGCCCGAGGAGCTCGAGGGCGCCGCCTCCGAGCGTGGCGCGGTCACCAATTCCCTTGTGGCCGAGGCGCTCGCGCACGGCGACATGGGTCTGGCGCTGCCGCTGCTCGCTCCTTCCGGCGTGGCCGTCGCGCTGTCCCAGTGGGGCACCGACGCGCAGCAGAAGACCTACCTCGGCGCGTTCGCCGGGGAGAGCGTGCCGCAGGCCTCGGTCGTCATCTCCGAGCCGCACGCGCTGTTCGACCCGTTCGCGCTACGCACCAAGGCCACCCGCTCGCCCAGCGGTTTCCGCCTCAACGGCGTGAAGAGCCTGGTTCCGGCCGCCGGTGACGCCGAACTGTTCATCGTGGCCGCCGAGCTCGACGGGCGCCCGGCGTTCTTCATCGTGGAGTCGGACACCGAGGGTGTGGTCGTGGAGGCCGATCCCAGCATGGGTCTGCGCGCCGCGGGCCTGGGCCGGCTGCTGCTGAACAACGTCGCCGTGCCGGCCAACGCCATCCTGGGCGAGGCCGAGACCGCCCAGCGCACCGAGGATTACGCCGATGCCGTGCGCCTGGCCCGCCTGGGCTGGTCGTCGCTGGCGGTCGGCACCGGTCAGGCCGTGCTGGACTACGTGATTCCGTACGTGAAGGAGCGGGAGGCGTTCGGCGAGCCGATCGCGCACCGTCAGGCGGTGGCCTTCATGGTCGCCAACATGGCCATCGAGCTCGACGGACTCCGTCTCGTGACCCTGCGGGGTGCGTCACGCGCGGAGCAGGGCCTGTCGTTCGCCCGCGAGGCGGCGCTGGCCAAGAAGCTGGCCACCGACAAGGGCATGCAGATCGGCCTGGACGGCGTGCAGCTGCTCGGCGGGCACGGCTTCACCAAGGAGCACCCGGTGGAGCGCTGGTACCGCGATCTTCGTGCCATCGGCGTTGCCGAGGGCGTAGTCCTTCTCTGACCCGACTTCTCAACGGAGAGACAAACAATGATCAATCTCGAACTCCCCAAGAAGCTCCGGGCCAGCGCGAACCAGGCCCACCAGGTCGCCGCGGAGATCTTCCGCCCGGTGTCCCGCAAGTACGACCTGGCCGAGCACGAGTACCCGGTCGAGCTCGACACCATGGCCGCCATGATCGAGGGCCTGTCCGCCTCGGGCGAGCAGGACGTCTCGGGCGCCACCGGCGGCCGCAAGGCCGACGAGAAGGACGAGCACGCCACCGAGCTGCTCGGAAACAGCAACGGCGGCAACATGTCCGCGCTGCTGAACGCCCTCGAGACCTGCTGGGGCGACGCGGGCCTGATGCTGTCCATCCCCTACCAGGGCCTGGGCAACGCCGCGATCGCCGCGGTGTCCACCGATGAGCAGCTGAAGCGTTTCGGCAAGGTGTGGGCCGCCATGGCGATCACCGAGCCGTCCTTCGGTTCGGACTCGGCCGCTGTCACCGCGACCGCTGTTCTCGACGGCGACGAGTGGGTGCTCAACGGCACCAAGATCTTCGTGACCGCCGGTTCGCGCGCCACCCACATCGTGGTGTGGGCGTCGGTGGACAAGTCCGCGGGTCGCGCGGCCATCAAGTCCTTCGTGGTGCCGCGTGATGCCAAGGGCCTGACCGTGTCTCGTCTCGAGCACAAGCTGGGTATCAAGGCCTCGGACACCGCCGAGATCCGGTTCGAGGATTGCCGCATTCCCGCGGACAACATCCTGGGCAGCCCGGAAGTCAACGTGGAGAAGGGTTTCGCGGGCGTCATGCAGACGTTCGACAACACCCGACCCCTCGTTGCCGCCATGGCCGTCGGCGTCGGCCGCGCCGCGCTCGAAGAGCTCCGCACGGTGCTCGAGGACGCGGGCGTGGAGATCTCCTACGACAAGCCCGCCAACAACCAGCACGCCGCCGCCGCGGAGTTCCTGCGCATGGAGGCGGACTGGGAGGCGGCGTACCTGCTGTCCCTGCGCGCCGCGTGGATGGCCGACAACAAGAAGCCGAACTCCCTCGAGGCGTCGATGTCCAAGGCCAAGGCCGGCCGGATGGGCACCGATGTGACCCTGAAGGCCGTGGAGCTGGCCGGCGTGACCGGCTACTCCCAGCGCACCCTCCTGGAGAAGTGGGGCCGCGACTCGAAGATCCTCGACATCTTCGAAGGCACCCAGCAGATCCAGCAGCTGATCGTCGCCCGCCGGATCCTCGGCCTGGGCTCGGACAAGCTGAAGTAAGTACTGGCACAACGGGAAACCGGTGCGACGCCTCCACGGCGTCGCACCGGTTTTCTCGTTCCCGGATACCTCCGTAAAATCAACTTCACCACCCAGGCCGTCAGCTGGCAACGACCACGCCGACGAGACGAGCCCTCTACGGCCAGCCAGGCGGTCTTGCAGACTGTATGAGGCAGAGGCAACCGTTGATCGCCCGCCTCGATGCTCCTAAGCTGATTCCTACACTTGCTTCGTAAACCCGCTTGTGACACACATCAGCATGCGGCGGCCGCAGTCTCAAAAAGGAAGCGTAAACCTGAACAGAGTAGTGCCCTATCAGTTTAGGCCCGCCCAACGTCGAGCGCGATACTCGATCCACCCACATCGGGCTTATCCGCTTACCGACGCCTGGACATGGACTGTCGACCGGCAAGCTGCGCTAGCTCAACGTGCCAGAGAGAGTTTGCTTCTGGCGATCACCCTCAACCCGGCTTGTCCAGCAACCGAATCCTTACAACACCTGGCCAAGGGGTAGGATCCGAAGGCGTTGGGGGCCGGGCTTTTTGAAGGCAGCACGGTCCAGTTAGGCCGCGACGAGAGGGAGCACTGTGTCGAGCAACGAAGGGCTGACTAGGTTCTGGAGCGACTTTTGCGCCCTGGACAAGAACGTCAGCTATTTCGTGACAGCTCGCCTGTTCGAGGGCACCCCCGCCATCTGGCCGGAAGAGGTTGAGTACGTTCGATGGCGCCACATTGTAGCTGATCGACTGGATGTCGACCCGGTCGGCGTACAGCTCGTAGGAAGCGCCCGATTAGGCTATTCCCTAAATCCCGATAAAGAGTTTCGAGTATTTCACGAAAATTCCGATCTAGATATTGCCATAGTTTCGCCAGAAATATTTGAAACTACATGGATTGAACTAAAAAAGTTACTCGAAACCGAAGAGTTTCGCAACCAAAAAGGCAATCTGCGCAAACTAGTATTTGAAGAATGCATTGGCACAGATATCGTGCTGCCTAGATTGTCATCAATAGGTGAAAAGTGGTCAAAAGCTAGGGATATGATCACCGAATTGCTCGGAAGAGAATTTCGTGGTCGCGAGGTAAACTATCGAATCTACCGCAACCATAGAGCCCTTCGCGAGTATCACATTTCTGGCGTCGAAAAGGCCCGCGATCGTGCGATCGAGGATGGAGTAGCAAATGCAGAGTGATTCTCTCAAGTTCGAGATAGAATCGAAGGTTGTCGCGGAATTTCGAAAAATGAGCAACTCGGGAGAGTTAATACTCCAGCCAGAGTACCAACGCAAGGCGGTGTGGCCCAATCGCGCCAAGGTATCACTGATGGAGACCATTCTCCTTGGATATCCGATCCCAGAAATCTATCTGTCGTACGAGACAAGCGCAGATGGCGATCAGCAGGTATCGGTTGTCGATGGTCAGCAGAGGCTGACCGCATTACTGGAGTTTCTCGATAATAAATACCCACTGGATGGGCTCGAAGACGAAACGCTCCGAGACCAATTCGAAGGCTGCGTATTCCGCGAACTGCCAGATGACGTGCGGCAAAAATTCTTTCAGTATCGCTTTCCCATTCGACGGCTCTCAAACCTAGGAGATGACTTCGTGCGGGCTGTATTCGCCCGTGTAAACCGGGTTAACATGGTTCTCACAGACCAAGAACTCCGCAACGCGCTCCTCCCCGGGGAATTCACTGATTTCCTCAAAGACTGTGCTGCCCATAACATAAACTCGGTATCAGGTGTGTTTAGCGGAGAACGCCGAAAGCGAGGCGGAGACCTTGAGTTCTATGCCGAAATTTTCGGAACCTGCATCTTCGGCGTGTCAAACAAGAAAGCAGAGCTCGACGAGAGGTACAATTTCTTCGCCAGCGACTTCTCTGCCTATAGCGACGAGTCCATCAAATTTCTCGATCTCCTGACGAAGCTGGAGAAGATTGTAAAATGGGAAGGTCGTACGCGTTGGTCTAACATTGTCGATTTGTACAGCTTGATCAATGTTGGATGGAATCATTTCGATCTCTTGGAGAGCTTATCTCCGCGGGAGGCTCGTTCATATCGCGAGCTCTTAGATCAATTTCAGCGCGCAGTTTCTTCATTCCGACGAGATCTTTCCCAAGGGAAAAAATCTGCTGAGTCGTCGTCTCTCATCTCAACGCTCTCCGGATCACTCAGCATATCAGAGGATCGCACCTCACAAATTGTCACTGATTATCTTCTGGGGATCCGGAACTCATCAGATCTAGGCTCTCGCCGGTCGCGGCTCGCAGCACTAACCGAAATAATCGAACACTGGAAGCCGATCAAGGGGCAGTCGTCGTAGCTGCGTCAGATAGTGTCGCTAGCCTAACGACGCTGCCCCGTCCGATACGTCGTACGTGCACCCAGCTCGGTACCGAACGAGCGGTAGGTGCTGGGTGCTCGATTTAGCCGAGCTCAGGCGCGGCGGAACAGGCGGCGTAGGGCCTGCGGGAGGGGTCTCGGATCGCGTTGGGCGGGGGCGCGGAGCGACCAGGAGACCAGGGTCAGGGCCGTGAACACCAGGGGGCTGATCCAGCGGGCCGGTGGGTCGGAGACGGCCAGGTGGGAGGCGGACGCGCCGGCGTAGACGAAGACCAAGCCCGCGTAGGCCCATTCCTTCAGGCGGGGGAAGCCGGGGACCACCACCGCGCCTACCGCGAGGACCTTGGCCGCGCCGAGGATCGTGGCGAAGTACATGGGGTACTGGATCTCGGCGAACGTGTCCTGGACGTAGGGGACGCGGGCCAGGTCCCAGTACGCGCCGACCACGGACTCGGTCAGGACCACGCCGGTGGTCGCGACGAAGGCGGCGAAGCGCAGGCGTTCGGGGGTGGTGCTGCCCGCCCACGAATTCAGCAGGCCGGTACGGGTTTCGGGGGCGGGCCCGGCGGGGCGGGACAGCTGCTCGGTGCTCATGCTCATCTCTCCTAGCGCTCGTCGACGATCTCGCCGGTCTCGACGACGGCGTCGACGGTCAGCGCCATGGTCGCGTCGACCAGCGGAAAGCCCTGGGACGCACCGATCGCCGTGAGCATCTGCTCCGCCGAGTCCCAGCGCCAGGTGTCGGAGTAGCTGCCGTCCTCCAGCCGGGTCAGGCGGGTTTCGGTCAGGCCCGGGTTGTTCATGCGGATGCCGTTGATGAGGGTCGCGCGCTGCGCGATCAGGGCGTCGAGCCGATCGTCCTCGACGCGGTAGTGGTGAATTCTGATGACGGGCATGGAGATTCCTCGCTGTGCGCACGATGCTCCGGGAGATTCCTTCTCCCGCAACCTATTTGACAGCTCAATCCTGTTCCGACACAGACGCGGCGGGTAGTGCCGCGCGCACCTGTCCGGTATGCGATCGCACCGCCGGCACCGTGCAATCTGCATACCCGGGCACCGGAACCGCCGCGGTGAGCCGGAATTCGCCCGCCACGACGGCCGTGGCGAACTCCCCGCCCGCCTCGGTCACCCGCGCCCGCATGTTCCGCAGACCCTGCCCCGCGCCGACACTGCCCGCACTGACGCCGTCGTTGCACACGGTCAGCACCAGCCGGTCCCCGCGCACCCGGCACTCGATCCGGACCCGGGCGGCCGCGCTGTGCCGCAGGATATTGGTGACCGCCTCCCGCACCACCGGCGCGAGCACCACGCCCGCCGACTCGGGCAGCGCCTCGTCCTGCTCCAGCCGCACCCGCGCCCCGTCCACGCCGACCGCCAGTGCCGCGGAACGCAATTCCTGCCCCAGTGCGCGCCGGGAGTCCGCCATCCGGCGGGCCTCACCGCGCGCCTCCGCGGCGATCCGCAGCGCTTCCTCGATCTCGGCCGCCGCCCGCCGCGGATCCCGCGTGATCAACTCGGCGATCAGATCGCTCTTGAGCGCCAGTACCGACAGCGTCAGCCCGAGCAGGTCGTGGATGTCGCGCGCCACCCGTAATCGCTCCACCTGCAGGGTGATTCGCACCAGCTCGGCGCGCGAGTGGTCGATGTCGGTGGACAGCCGCCAGAACCGCGCCAACCCGACCAGCACGAGCGTGGCCTCCATGGCGAGGATGACCCACCCCGCCCGCATCCCCAGCCGCTCGGCCGGTTCGGTGTAGGCCGCGCGCAGCGCGAACAATCCCGCCACCGCCGCCCACGCCCACGGACCGCGCCGGGTCAGCAGCACCGAGGCCGCGAGCAGGATCAGCCACACGCACCAGGACCCGCCCAGCCAGGGCAGCGGAAGCAGCGTGATCGCCGCCTGCACCGCCAGCAGCGGCCCGGCCCGGCGCGGCCAATACAGCTGGGCCAGCACCAGCGCCGACATGACGGCGCCGCCGATCGCGATGAACGCCCGATGCTGCCCGCTCTCCAGCACCTGGTTCACCGTCCACGACGCGAGACTGACCGCGAGGGTCAGCAGCGTCAGCCGGGGCAGCAACCGGGCGACCGGCTCGTGATCGCGCGGCAGCACCGTGACATCGCGGTGCAGCGCCGCCGTCGCGCGCACGGTCTCGGTCATCGCGCGCGTGGCGCGCGCCGCCTCGAGAACAGCCGCCCGCGCCCGGCCCGGCTCCGAATCCAGCTCGCGCCCGGCCTCGTTCAGCAGCGTCATGACGGCGGTCAGCCGTCCGCCCAGCGCCGCGCGCAGTCGCCCGGCCACCTCCAGCCGCTCCCGCGCGAGGGTCACCCGCGCCAGTTCGGCCCGGGTCGCGGTCAGCCGGTCCACGAGCGCGGGCAGGCGCAGCAGGCTGTACATGACGATGGCGATGGCGCCCGTGGTGAGCACGCCGTAGACGAAGGCGTGCGAATCTCCGCGCCAGCTCTCGCGCGCGAATCCCGCCCCCGCGACGATCAGGACGAACAGCACCCAGCGCCACCGGGTCGGCACGCACCACAGCACCGTCACCGCCAGCAGACTGCCCTGGTAGGACGCCGATCCCCCGACCAGCGGAATCGGCAGGTAGGTCAGGGTGGTCTGCGCGAGCAGCACCCACTGCCGGGTCGCGGCGCGCCGCACCGCGAGTACCAGCAGGCCGGCCTGGAACGCGCAGCCGCCCAGCGCCAGTGCGTCGGCCCCACCCACGGCGAAGGACAGGGTGAACAGGATCAGGAAGAGGTATCCGATCGATTTCTGGAGCGGCGGCACGTCATTGATTGCAACCCGGGGAAGGTGTCGGGGGCAATCGGGGTTGTCGCAGAGGTGAACCAGGGTGACGAGCGACGAACGATCCGGGTGCTGGTCGCCGAGGACATGCGCCTGCTGCGCGAAACACTGGTGGCCGCCCTGGAACTGGAGGACGACATCGAGATCGTCGCCGCCCTGGACGGCGGAACGGCCATCGTGCGCACGGCGATCGCCGAGCGGGCCGACGTGGCGATCGTGGATATCGATCTGCCCGGCGTCGACGGCCTCACCGCCGCAGCGGAATTGCGCGAGCGCCACCCGGGGTGCCGGGTGCTGATCCTGACCGCGCTGGCCAATCCCGCACATCTCAAGCGCGCCATGGATATCGGCGCGGGCGGGTTCCTGCTCAAGGACAGCCCCCGGCACGAACTGGTGCGCGCGGTCCGCACGGTCGCGGCGGGCGGCCGGGTACTGGACGCGGAGCTGGCCTGTTCGGCACTGCGCATGCCCGCCAATCCGCTCACCGATCGCGAGGTCGAGGTGCTGCGCTGTTTCGCCGAGGGCGCGGACCCCCGCGACATCGCCGCGCGCCTGCACCTGTCCTACGGCACCGTCCGCAACTACCTCGCCACGACGGTCACCAAACTCCAGGCCCGCAATCGGGTGGACGCGGTCCGCCTGGCCACCGACTCGGGCTGGCTCTGAGCACGCGGCGAAAGCCGGTCGGGTAACCCGATTTTCCGCTTACCCAGCCGATACATCGGGAGAATCTCAGCTTCATACACGGTGCCCACAATCGACGGATGTTGAACCCGGGCCCCACCGTCGCGGAGATTCTGGCGTCGCACGAGAGCGGTAGCGGCTCTCCCACCACCACCGCCGCGCGCGTGGCGGACGCGATCGGGGCGCGCGGTCAGGACGGCACCTGGATCACCCCCGAGCCCCGTGATCGCCTGCTCGCGGCCGCCGCCGAGATCGAGCGCAGGCCCGGCGCCCGCACGCTGCCGCTGTACGGGGTGCCTTTCGGGGTGAAGGACAGCATCGACGTCGCGGGCAGGCCGACCACGCTGGCCTGCCCCGACTACGCCTACGTGGCCACCGAGACCGCCCCCGCGGTGCAGCGCCTGCTCGACGCGGGCGCGCTGTACGTCGGCAAGACCAACCTGGACCAGTTCGCGACCGGCCTGAACGGCACCCGCACCCCGTACCCCGTGCCGCGCAGCGTCTTCGGCGGCGACCTCATCTCGGGCGGTTCGAGTTCGGGCTCCGCGCGGGCGGTGGCGCTGGGACAGGTGCCGTTCTGCGTGGCCACCGACACCGCGGGTTCGGGCCGGGTTCCGGCCGCGCTCAACGGCATCGTGGGCTGGAAGCCGTCGCGGGGTCTGATCAGCACCGTCGGCCTGGTCCCGGCCTGTAAATCCCTGGACTGCATGACATTGATGGCCTCGAACGTCGAGGATCTGGACCGCGTCTTCGCGGTGATGGCGGACCCGGACCCCGCCGATCCCTGGAGCCGGGCCCGCGGTCCGCGCTTCACCGGGGATCGGCTGCGCGTCGGGCTGCCCGCCCCGTCGGAGCTGGAGTTCTTCGGCGACGAGGTGTTCCGGGCCGCGCACCTGGGCATGCGCGATCGCCTCGCCCGGCTCGGATTCGATTGCGCGCCAACCACCCTGACCCCGTTCCTGGATGCCGGCGCGCTGCTGTACGAGGGGCCGTGGGTGGCCGAGCGCCTGGTGGAGTTCGACGACTTCCTGACCCGCAAACCCGAATCCATCCTGCCGGTGGTGCGCGAGATCTTCACCGGCGCACGGCGCTTCGACGCGGTCGACGTCTTCCGGGCGCAGCAGCGACTGCAGGAGCTGAAGGCGATCGTGGCCCGGGTCTGGACCGACATCGACGTGGTCATGGTGCCGACCATCGGCACCACCTTCACCGTCGCCCAGGTCGAGGCCGATCCGATCGCCACGAACACCGTGCTCGGGCACTACACGCACTTCGGAAACCTGTTGGACCTCACCGCCATCGCGGTCCCGGTCGGCAGCACCGCGGACGGCAGGCCGCTCTCGGTCATGATCTTCGGCCCCGCCCTGGCCGACGACACCGTGCTCGCGGCCGCCGCCCGCATCCTCGACGAGCCGCGCCCCATTCCCGGGCACGCGGATTTCCGGCTCGCACAGAGAGAACGACGATGACAGCGGTTCAGTACATTCCGGCCCAGCCGGCGCCCTTCGAATTCACCCCGGCCGCCACCGCGCTGCTCGTCATCGACATGCAGCGAGACTTCCTGCTGCCGGGCGGATTCGGCGCGAGCCTGGGCAACGACGTCGAACTGCTGCGGACGGTGATCGACCCGCTGGCGCGACTCATCGCCGCGGCCCGCGCGGCCGACATTCCGGTGATCCACACGCGCGAGGGCCATCTGCCCGATCTCTCGGACTGCCCGCCCTCGAAACTGCTGCGCGGCAACCCGACCCAGCGCATCGGCGATCCCGGCCGGTTCGGGCGGTTGCTGGTGCGCGGCGAGTACGGCCACGACATCATCGACGAACTCGCCCCCGCCCCCGGGGAAGTGGTGATCGACAAGCCCGGCAAGGGCGCGTTCTACGCCACCGAACTCTCCGCCGTGCTCGCCGCGCGCTCGATCGACTCGCTGCTGGTCACCGGTGTGACCACCGAGGTGTGCGTGCACACCACGGTGCGCGAGGCCAACGACCGCGGCTTCGAATGCCTGGTCGTCTCCGATTGCGTCGGTTCGTATTTCCCGGAATTCCAGCGCGCCGGGCTGGAGATGATCGCCGCCCAGGGCGGGATCTTCGGCTGGGTCGCCGATTCCGCGGCCGTCATCGACGCCCTCGCGAGGACCGCACCCGCGGCGAGTCCCTCCGCCGTCGCCCCGTAGTACCGCTCGACCAGGCTCAGTGAACAGGAAACACCATGTCCGCCGATACCCGAACCCCCGACGAAACCGGTTCCACCGCAACGCTGTCGCTGCCGTGGTGGACCCGCGGCGACACCAACGCGTTCTTCGGTCTCTCCTTCAACATCCTCGTCAACGTCCTCACCCTGACCACGCTGTCCATCGCGGTGGTGAAGATTCCGAGCGGTGATGTGCTCGGCACGGTCCTGCCCGCCCTGGGTGTGGCGCTGGTGCTGGGCAACCTCTACTACATGGTGCTGGCCCGCCGCCTCGCCCGGCGGGAGCACCGGGACACGGTGACCGCGCTCCCCTACGGTCCCAGCGTCCCGCACATGTTCATCGTGGTCTTCGTGGTCATGCTGCCGATCTTCCTGAAGACCGGTGATCCGCTACAGGCCTGGTCGGCGGGCCTGGCCTGGGCGTTCATGATCGGCGTCATCGTCATGATCGGGGCCTTCGTCGGGCCCTTCATCCGCAAGATCACCCCGCGGGCGGCCATGCTCGGCACCCTGGCGGGCATCTCCATCACCTTCATCGCCATGCGCCCCGCCGCCCAGATGTGGGAGGCGGCGTGGATCGGGCTGCCGGTGCTGGCCATCATCCTGATCGGCTTCTTCACCGATGCCAAACTGCCGGGCAACATCCCGATCGGCCTCGTCGCGTTGCTGGTCGGCACCGCGATCGGCTGGATCGGCGGGTACATGTCCGCGCCGGATGTCGCCCAGGCGGCCCGGGACATCGCGCTGGGACTGCCCGACCTGCGCCTGGATCTGCTCGCGGACGGGCTCGGAAACCTGGCGCCGCTGCTGGCCACCGCGATTCCGCTGGGCGTCTACAACTTCACCGAGGCCATGAGCAACGTGGAGAGCGCGGCGGCGGCCGGGGACAACTACAACCTGCGCAGCGTGCTGCTGGCCGACGGCTTCGGCGCGATCATCGGCTCCGGCTTCGGCTCGCCGTTCCCGCCCGCGGTGTACATCGGCCACCCCGGCTGGAAGGACGCGGGCGGGCGCACCGGCTACTCCCTGGCCAGCGGCGGCATCATCGGATTGATGTGCCTGCTGGGTCTTTTCGGGCTGCTGGCGACCCTGCTGCCGATTCCGGCCATCGTCCCGATCCTGCTCTACATCGGATTGCTGATCGGCGCGCAGGCGTTCCAGGCGGTGCCGCGGCTGCACGCGGTGGCGGTGGTGGCGGCGCTGCTGCCCAATCTCGCCGAATGGGGTGTGGGACAGATAGACAACGCGCTCGCCGCGGCGGGCACCTCGGCGAGCACGGTGGGTTCCGCGGCGCTCGGGCAGGCGGGCGTGGTCTACGACGGGCTGAAGACCCTCGGCGCGGGCGCGGTGCTGGCGGGACTGGTGCTGGGCACCATCGTGACCTTCATCCTGGACAAGCGATTCCAGGCGGCGGCGCTGGCCGCGGCCGTCGGCGCGGGGCTGAGCTGGATCGGTCTCATCCATGCCGCCGAGGTCGACTGGGCGGCCGCGCCGCAGGTGGCGCTGGGCTACCTGTTCTTCGCGGTGGTGTGCCTGGGCTGGTCCGTGCTGCCCGCGGCCGCGACGCCGGACGTGGATCCGCCCGCGGCGGAGGCGGCCCCGGCGCCCACCTCGCCCACGCCGACGGTGTCCACGGCCGCCGCTCCCGATGCGTCCGCGGCCACGCCACCGCCGGACACGACCGCCGATTCCGCCGACCTGCCCCCGTCCGCCGCGACCACCGACTCCGCTCCCTCACCATCGGAGTCGGCGCCGGCGCGGGCCGCGTCCACACCGACCGAGTCCTCGTCCTCGTCGGTCTGAGCACGCCCGCGCCACCGCGACGCCGATGTCCCGCCGCGTCGGGCGGGACATCGGCGTCGCCCGGATCGCCGTTCCACCGCTCACGCACAGGCGACCTGCCGTGCCGGGCACGGCAATCCGGCACGACCGGCGAGACCATCCGCCGGCTCGGCCCAAGGGCAATTCGGCGCGCCCTCGGAGTGGATACTTTGCGGGCCGCCGGAGGGCGGGGCACACTCGGGACTGTGACACCGAATTCGTTGGGGCGGGTTTCTGAACTGGGCGGTTGGTCATGAGTGTGCTGGCGCGCGGTGAGAACCGGCCCGCGCCCGGGGAACGCATGACGATCACCGTCACCAGCGCCGCCGGGGTGGATGTCTCCGCACTGCTGCTGGGCAGCAACGGAAAGGTCCGTTCGGACGCGGACTTCGTCTTCTTCAATCAACCGGTGGGCCCGGGGGTGACCTACCGCCACGGGCGCGGCGCGGGCGACATGGTCGACGTGCAGACCGGCGCGCTGCCCCCGGACGTCGAGCGCGTGGTGATCACCGCCAGCCTGGACGGCAGCGGCCCGCCCACCTTCGCCGCGGCCGGGCCGCTCACCGCGACCATCGGATCCGATTCCGGCACTTTGAGTTTCCCCACCACCGGACTGACCACCGAGTCGGCCGTGGTGTGCGTCGAGATCTACCGGCGGGCCGGTGCGTGGAAGGTGCGCGCGGTCGGGCAGGGCTACGACGACGGGCTCGCGGGCATCGCCTCGGCGTTCGGGGTGAACATCGACGACGAACCCGAACCCGTCGCGCCGCCCGCACCACCCGCGCTGCCCGGCACCTACCTGCCGCCGAGCTCCTACCAGCCGCCGAATGCTCCCGCACAGCAACAGCATTCGCCGCCGGCGGCCCCGCAACCACCACCGTATTCCCAGCCGCCGGCGTACGCACCGCCGCAGCCCGCCCCCGCCCCGGCACGTCCGGCGCCCGCACCCGCATATCAGCAAGGAGCCAACGCCATGCAGAGCGATCTCTTCGATCCCCGTCATGCCGAGGTCGGGGGTGCGGGCATTCAGAAGCAGGGCGGCAAGATGATTCGGGTCGCGGTCAACGGCGAGGTCATGGCGCGCGCCGGTTCGATGGTGGCCTACCAGGGTGATCTGCAGTTCAAGGCACTCGGTTCGGGCGGCATCGGGCGCGCGATCCAGCAGCGCCTGACCGGCGAGGGCGTCCCGCTCATGAAGGTCACCGGGCGCGGGGATCTGTTCCTGGCCGACTCCGCCTCCGACGTGCACACCGTGGACCTGGACGGCTCGGACGGGCTCACCATCAACGGCTCCAACGTGCTGGCCTTCGAACCGTCGCTGAGCTACAACATCCGGCGGGTGGAGGGCGCGGCCGGATACGCCAGCAATGCCGGGCTTTTCAACTGCGTCTTCACCGGCCGCGGGCGGATCGCCATCACCACCCACGGCTCGCCGGTGGTGTTGCAGGTCGATCAGCCGACGTACGCGGATCCGCAGGCGGCGGTGGCCTGGTCGTCGAGCCTGCACACCGGCATCAAGCGCAACGACTCGTTCGGGTTCAGCAGGCTCATGGGCCGCAGCACCGGGGAGGGCATCACGCTGTCGTTCTCCGGGCGCGGATTCGTCATCGTGCAGCCCTCGGAGCTGCCGCCGGGCGGGCTGCTCGGCGGTACCGGCGGCGGGCAGCAGTCCGGTCAGAGCGGCGGCATGCTCGGCGGCATCCTGGGATAGCGCACGGTGGCATCGGCTGGTTCACGATCGCGCGGCGGGGCCGGTCACGGTGTGTCCGTGAACATCTTGCGCACGCCCGCGAACAACTGAGACGCGCCGCCGAGCGACCAGCCGCCGTCCACCGGGATCACCGCGCCGGTGATGTAGGTCGCCATGGGCGAGCCGAGCCACAGGCAGCTGTCGGCGATCTCGGACGCGTTGCCGAATCGGCCGAGCGGAACCGACTCGGTGACGACCTGTTCGAGTTCGGGCGTCGGCGCCAGCCGCGCCATCCCCTCGGTGCCGGTAATCGGGCCGGGGGCAACGGCGTTCACCCGCACCCCCGCCGCTCCCCACTCCAGCGCGCACACCCTGGTCACCATGTCCACGCCCGCTTTGGCCGCACAGGCGTGCGCCTGCCACTCCATCGCGATACTCGATTGTGGCGCGGAGATGTTGATGACGGCCGCACCGGGTTTGCGCAGATGCTCGTAGGCGGCGCGCAGCACGTTGTAGGTGCCCTTGAGGTCGATATCCACCACGGCCGCGAAGGCCCGCGCCGACATATCCGCGGCGGCGGCGGGAAAGTTCCCGGCCGCCCCGGAGACCAGGACGTCGATGTAGCCGAATTGCTCGCGCGCGGCGGTCAGGGCGGCGGCCACCGCCTCGTAGTCGCGCACGTCCGCGGCGAAACCCATGGCCCAGCCGCCGTGTTCGGCCAACTCCTCCACCGCGGCGTCGACCCTGTCGCGGTTGCGGGACAGCACCGCCACACTCGCTCCGGCGCGGGCGAAGGCCCGCGCCACCTCCAGATTGATGCCGCTGGTGCCACCGGCCACGAAAACAGTGCGGCCCGAGTAGTCGAATAGCTCTGTCATCCAGCCATTTTCCGGCCGGCAAACACACCTCGCGGCGATTCGCCCCGAACCGCTCGAACGAAACGCCCGGACGGGCCCGCCACCCGGCCGCACCGGGAGAACCCGCGATCACGCTCGCCCGCACCGCGCGAAGACCTCCGCACTGTGCGGCGACGGGCCGTCATCCGCACGACGAACGGGTGACGGATACGACGATGGCCCGCGGGAAATCTCCCGCGGGCCATCGTCGATCACCGCTACAGGGACGCGCTGCCGCTCGCCGCGCTGAGCAGGGTCGAAACGATGTTGGCGAGAACCGCGAGCAACTCCATGGAAAAACCTCATCAAGTGGTAGCCGTGTCGTCCCGAAAGTGGGACACCGCACTCTTACCGGCGCGAGTGTCCGGCAGGTGTCGCGGAGATGAAGACGGGCGGTCGATGTGCGCATAGTCGGCAAATGTCCGAAGTGACCGAATTTGTGTAATGCAGGTCACACCTCACTGCTACCGTGGCGATAACCCGCCGCCGGGCGCGCGGCGGAACATCTTCCGGAGGTGGTCCCCATGGCCTCGGTCCTGCACTCCGCACGCGAGCGCGTCACCCATGCCGCCGAGGCGGTGCGCGGACTCGGACGGCTCCGCGAACTGGGGCTGAGCAATCCACGCGATCCGGTGGAGATGCTCCGAACCATCAGGGAGTCAAAGGTTTTCGGCCCGCCCGCGACGGCGGTGCGCCGCGCGGGCCGGCTCTTCCCCGAGCGTCCGGCGGTCGCCGACGAACGCGGGGAGCTGACCTACGGCGAACTCGACCGGCAGTCCGATGCCCTGGCCCGCGGCCTGCAGCGCATGGACGTCAAACCCGGCACCGTGGTCGGCGTCCTGGCCCGCGATCATCGCGGCCTACTGCTGACCATGGCCGCGCTCGGCAAACTGGGCGCGCGGCTGGCCCTGATGAACACCGGATTCGCCAAGCCGCAGTTCGCGGCGGTATGCGAACGCGAGAACGTCAAGGTCGTGCTGCACGACTCCGAGTTCCTGGGCCTGCTCGACGCCCTGCCGCCGGAGCTGCCGCGGGTGCTGACCTGGGTCGACGAGGGTGACGAAATCCCCTCGGGGGCAACCACTCTCGACGCACTGATCGGCGCCAACGCGCAGACGCCGCTGCCCGCGCCCAAGAAGCCCGGCGGCTTCATCATCCTCACCAGCGGCACCACCGGCCTGCCCAAGGGCGCCCCGCGCGATCGCACCGGGCCGCTGTCCACCGTGCAGATGGTCGACCGGATCGACTTCCCGCAGGGCGGGACCATGATCATCGTCTCGCCCATCTTCCACTCCACCGGCTTCGGGACCTGGCTGGTCGGGGTGGCCTTCGGGAACAAGGTGGTCACCAGCCGCCGCTTCGACGCCGAGCGCACGCTGCGCCTGATCGCCGAACATCGGGCCGACTTCATGGTCGCGGTGCCGACCATGCTCCATCGCATGGTGGAACTCGATCCCGCGATTCGCGCGAAGTACGACACCTCCTCGCTGAAAGGCATCGTCATCGCGGGGTCCGCGCTGTCCCCGGAGCTGAGCGTGCGCACCGCCGAGGTGTTCGGCCCGGTGCTCTACAACCTGTACGGGTCCACCGAATGCGCGGTCGCCACCGTCGCGCGCCCGGAGGAATTGGCCGTGGCGCCGGGCACCGCGGGGCGCTCCCCCACCACCTGCGAGGTGGTGCTCTTCGACGACGCGGGCAAGCGCGTGCTGGCCAAGAATGTCAAGGGCCGCATATTCATTCGCTCCGGATCACCGTTCAAGGGTTATACCGACGGGCGGCACAAGGAGATCATAGACGGCTATATGTCCAGCGGGGACGTCGGGCATTTCGACGACAACGGCCTGCTGTTCGTGGACGGGCGCGACGACGACATGATCGTGTCCGGCGGCGAGAACGTCTTCCCCCAGGAAGTGGAGAATCTGCTGCTGGAGCGCGCCGATGTCTTCGACGCGGCGGTGGTCGGGGTCGACGACGTGGAATTCGGCAAGCGGCTGCGCGCGTTCATCGTTCCGGAGCCGGGCGAGAAACCCGACGCCGACGAGATCAAGCTGCACGTCAAGAACACCCTGGCTCGCTACAAGGTGCCCAGGGACGTGGTTTTTCTCGATGAACTGCCGCGCAATGCCACCGGCAAACTGCTGCGCAAGACATTGATCGAGTACCAGATCTGAATCCGGCGATCACGCTCACGGCGTAATCCCGGCCACGGTCCCGGGCAGAATATTCGATACCTTAAGTAACAGAGACCTCGGACACATCGAGACGCTCACTGCTTGCTAGGGTTAGCACGTACTGGATATCGAGGTTGCGCTCCGACTGCCGACTCGTCCGGCAGGGGATCGCGGAAGGTTGTACCCATGTCATCAGCCCTATCGGCAGGCACGGTTTTCCGGAAGGCGGGGGACGCGGCGCTGAGCATCAACGCCATGGTCCGCGGCGGATTGGTCAATCCATTGCGCCTGGATCACGCGGTGAAATCGGCCCTCAATATCGCCAAGTTCGGACCCTTCGCCGGTGCGCTGATCCACGGCGCGACGACCAACCCGAAGTCCGCGGCGATCGTCGACGAGCGCGGGGAGATGACCTTCGAGCAGCTGGACAAGCAGTCCAGCGCGATCGCCCGCGGCCTGGCCGCGCGCGGCATCGAGCCCGGCGACGTGATCGGCGTGCTGGCTCGTGATCACCGCGGCATGGTGCTGACCCTGGTCGCCGCCGGCAAGCTGGGCGTGCGCACGGTGCTCATGAACACCGGTTTCGCCAAGCCGCAGTTCGCCGACGTGACCGCGCGCGAGAAGGTCAAGGCGGTGCTGCACGACAGCGAGTTCTTCGACCTCATGAGCGCGATTCCGGAGGAGATCCCGCGCGTCCTGACCTGGGTCGACGAGAAGGACAACGCCGATCCCGCCATTCCGACCCTGGAGTCGCTGGCGCAGGGGCAGTCCACCGCGCCGCTGACCCCGCCCGAGAAGCCGGGCGGCATGGTCATTCTGACCTCCGGCACCACCGGCACCCCCAAGGGCGCGCCGCGTGACAAGGTGAGCCCGTTCATCACCGCGCAGTTCCTGGACCGGATTCCGCTGCCGCGCAACAGCACCGTCGTCATGGCCGCGCCGATCTTCCACGCCACCGGCCTGTCGCAGTTCACCATCTCCATCGCCCTGGGTAACCGAGTGGTGTTCCAGCAGCGGCGTTTCGACCCCGAGGCCACGCTGGCCAACATCCAGAAGTACCGCGCCCAGGGTCTGACCGTGGTGCCGACCATGATCCAGCGCATCCTGGACCTGCCGCCGGAGACCCTCGCCAAGTACAAGCCGTCCGAGACCCTGCGCGTGCTGTTCGCCGCCGGCTCCTCCATCCCGCCGGACGTGGTGACCCGCGCGCTGGACTACTTCGGCGACTCGCTCTACAACCTGTACGGCTCCACCGAGTGCGCGGTCATCACCGTGGCCACCCCGAAGGAGCTGCGCAAGAATCCGACCACCGCGGGCCGTTCCCCGGTCGGCATCCGCCTCGCGCTCTACGACGAGAACCGCAAGCGCATCACCGCGCCGAACGTGACCGGCACGATCTTCATCGAGAACAGCCACTCGTTCAAGCAGTACACCGACGGCCGCACCAAGGAGAGCGTCGACGGGCTCATCTCCAGCGGCGACGTCGGGCATTTCGACGACGAGGGCCTGCTGTTCATCGACGGCCGCGATGACGACATGATCGTCTCCGGCGGCGAGAACGTCTTCCCGCAGGAGGTGGAGAACCTGATCTCCAACCGCCCGGACGTGTTCGAGGCCGCAGTGGTCGGCGTCGACGACCGCGAGTTCGGCAAGCGGTTGCGGGCGATCGTGGTGCCGGGTCCGGATTCCACCCGCGACGCCCAGGAGATCAAGGAGTACGTGAAGGCGAACCTGGCGCGCTACAAGGTGCCGCGCGAGGTGATCTTCCTCGATGAGCTGCCGCGCAACGCGACCGGAAAGTTGCTGCGCAAGCCCCTGATCGAAATGTCCGTCCCCGCCGAATGATCTGACCGCCACTCCGCGAATTCGAGCCGGGCTCAGGCGCGACGAAGGTTGCGTCGGCCGCCGGCGGCCGAGCGGTGATTCGGTTGGCCCGTCCCCGACGAGTTACCCGGATCTCGCGAAATCAGTTGCCGCGTCGAGCCCGGGTTGAATCGAACAAAGGCTGGGATTTCGGCGGTCGAGTCTCGGTTATCATCAGCACGTGAGTTTCGTGTCCGGCCGGTCCTCGGCGCATATCCGCAGTGATGCGGCGATGTTGCGCGGTGGATCGGCCGGTTCGATTTCCGGGGCGCTCGCGGTCGCCGCGCACGGCTGGATCTCGGGGGCCGCGCCCCTGGAATCGGGTGCGCTGAGCTTGCTGGTCGCCGCCTCCGCCGCGGTGGGTGCACTGGTCGCCGGGATCGGCGTGCTGCGCACCACGCGGCTCGGGCTCGTCGTGGCGCTGCTGGGCGGGCAACTGCTCGGGCACTTCGCCATGCTGTGGGGTTCGCCGGGTAGCGGCGGGCACCACTCCCATCACCAGGCATCGGTCTGGAGTCCGGCCATGCTGGCCGCGCACCTGAGCGCCGCCTGCGTCGCGGCGGTGGCGATTCTGGGCGCGGAGGCCGCGTACCGGATCGTCAGCACCGTATTGCACTGGGCGCTGCCGGTTCCGATCGCACTGCCCGTGTTGTCCGGACCGGCCGCGCTGCCCATCGCACATCGCGACCGGGTCGTGCTGCGGGTGCTCGCGGCCGATGCCTTCCGCACGCGCGGACCACCCGCCTTCGTTCGAGGCTGATTCCTTTTCCGGGGCTCACCGAGTCCCCGTTCCCCCGTACGCACGGTTCTGTATTCCGTGCGGCGTCGCCGTATTCGGCGACGGCCGGCGTCGTATTCGGCGACCCCGGGGGCTTTCCTCGAACGAAAGACCGCTCGTGACAATCACAGAAAGCGGTGTCGATTCCTCGGCATCGCCACCCTCCCCTGCTCGAAAGCCGGAGGCGGCGGAATCAACGCCGTCGACCGGCTCCACCAAACGCGGCGCGGGCAACGCCTTTCAGGCGCTCATGCTGCGACTGCATTTCTATGCCGGTGTCTTCGTGGCGCCGTTCATTCTGATCGCGGTGATCACCGGTGCGCTGTACGCGATCGCGCCGCAGATCGAGAATTTCGTCGATCGCGGGCTGCTGCACACCGATTCGACCGGTACGCCCAAGCCGCTCGCCGAGCAGATCGCGGCGGCCACCGCGCAGGTTCCGGACCTGTCGCTGGCGGCGGTCGCGCCCGCGCAGAACGTCGGCGACACCACGCGGGTGATCTTCACCGATCCCTCGCTCGGCGAGTCCGAGCGGCGCGCGGTGTTCGTGGATCCGGTGACCGCGCAGCCGCAGGGCGTGAGCGTGGTCTACGGCAGTTCGGGTCAGTTGCCCACGCGCACCTGGATCGACACCCTGCACCGCAATCTGCACCTGGGTGATGTCGGGCGCTACTACAGCGAGATCGCCGCGTCGTGGTTGTGGCTCATCGCGCTGGCCGGTCTGGTGCTCTGGTACCGCCGGGTGCGGGCGCGTCGCGAACGCCGGTCCGCGGGCTGGCTGCTGCGGGTCGACCGCTCCAAGCCGCGGGCGCGCACGCTGAATTGGCACGCGGTCGTGGGGCTCTGGGTCCTGCCGGTGGTGCTGCTGCTCTCGGCGACGGGTATGACCTGGTCCAAGTACGCCGGTGAGAACGTGGGCGATCTCCGCAAGGAACTGAGCTGGATGACGCCGGCGATCGACCAGAAGTTGCCCGGGACAACGGGTCCGGTCGCGGCCGCCGGTGGCGATCACGCCGATCACGGCGGTAAGCCGGCCGCGCCCAAGCCGGCGGCGAACAAGGCCGCGCAGGCCGACACCGCCTACGCGGTGGCGCGGGCCAACGGGCTCGAGGGGCCGTTGGAGATCAGCATTCCGGCGGCGGACAACACCGCGTTCGTGGCCAAGGAACTGCGGCGGCCCTTCGTCTACACGCAGGATTCGGTCGCGGTGAACGGCGAGACCGGCGTGGTCACCGACGTGCTGCGGTTCTCGGACTGGCCGCTCATGGCCCAGGCCACGAACCTCGGCATCGGGCTGCACATGGGCGTCACGTTCGGGCTGATCAATCAGCTGGTGCTGCTGGTGGCCATGCTCGCGCTGCTGACCGTGGTCGTGCGCGGCTACCTCATGTGGTGGCGGCGCCGGCCGACCAAGGAGACCGCGCTGGGCGCCGGTAAGGCGCCGCGGCGCGGGGCCATGCGGCAGACGCCACTGGTCGTGCTGGTTCCGTTCGTGGCCGCGGCCGCGGTCGTGGGCTGGTTCGCGCCGCTGCTCGGCATTCCGCTGCTGGGGTTCCTGGCGCTCGACGTGCTGGTCGGCCTGGCAGCCCGCCGGCGCGCTGCCGCCTGATCCCGTTCCCCTGATCCGCTGCCCGGCAGCGGTTTTCACACACTCACAACCGAATCCGTCCCAGCGACACCGCCTTCCGGCCGTGCCGCCGGATTCGGACGCCCTGTCACGATCCGGCGCGCTGGATCGTCACCACTGCACCGCGGCACCCGACCGCACACGACGCGAGGAATAACCCTGATGAAGATCAAGATGTTCGCCCTGTCCGCCGCCGCCGTCTCGAGCGTGCTGGCCGTCAGCGCGGGCGCCGCGCACGCGGCCCCCGCTGCCGAGGCGAACACGGACGGCGCGATCAACTACGCCGTCACCACCACCGAGACGCACACCGTCATCAACACCGACGCCGGTTCGCTGGTCGTCGAGGACGGCGTGTTCAAGGTCAAGGCCGCCAACGGCGATACCGTCGCGGGCACCGAGTTGAGCGTCCAGGTGGACGATTTCGTCTTCCCGATCGCCGCCGAGATCACCGGCCGCACCGCGACCCTGACCCCCCGGCTCGACATGGCGCACGCGGTCTACAAGCCGGTCGCCCTCCCGTTCGAGAACTCCGCACCCTGGAAGTCCGAGTACGACCGCGAGGTGGCCGCCTGGTCCCGCATGACCAGCACCATCTCCCTCGGCGCCAGCATCGCCACCCTGGTGGGCGGCATCGGCGGCGCGGCCCTGGGCTGCGTGGCCGGCGGTATCGCCGGCGCGGCCCTGACCGGCCCCCTGGCCCTGATGTTCGGCGCCGGCCCCGTAGGCGGCTGCCTGATCGGCGCCGCCGCGACCGGCTTCCTCGGCACCCTGGCCGGCCAGATCTTCATCACCGCTCCCGTGGCGATCCTGGCCGCCGCCCAGTACTTCACCACGATCAACCAGCCCTTCACGGCCCCGGCGAAGTAGGACCCGAAACCCGAAGCGGTGCGGTGGATCCGACGGTCCACCGCCCGGCTCGGGCCTCGACGGATCCGAGCCATTCACGCCCCACGCACGGTTGCTGTCACACCGATCGTGTTACCCGAAGCTGACCGGGCGTCTCCCACTCTCCCTGCACTGGCGTGTCCGACGTCTTCGACGTGTCTCCGCCCCTTGAGGCCTCGGGAGAAGCCCGCAGCTCATCGAACAGTTTGTCAGCCTCGACCTGGGCTCGTTCTCGTGCGACGTTGTGGCACTGCATGATCGCGTTGGCGAGCCGTGCCGGATCCACCGACATCGCGGATGGCGCGATCGTCAGTGCGGTGATCCCGCCATCCAGATCGGACTCCACCACCACTGCGCCGCCCGAGGTTTCGGCCCGTCCTCGAACCCGTGCGACCGCTGCGCGGATTCGATCACTGTGCGCGGCTCTATCACCTGGATCAGAATGCACCGACTGCCCCCCTGGTTCGTATGACGTGCATCATCGATCTTGCCAGACGGACACCCACCACGAGGCCGTCGACGATCGGCGTCAAACCTGGCTCGGCCGAACCGGATTGAAGGCCGCCCATTCCGCAGCTAGCCTTGTGCGGAATCGGACAAACACGCCACATTGGTTGATCGGTGTTCGAGACCGGGGGGATAGATGGTGGGGGAAACGCATGCCGAGCAACAGACTCTGCAGGTCACGCCACCTGAGCTGGTGGCTGCGGCGCAGGTGATACGCGAACTGCTGGAAGGCATTTCCAGGGAGTACCGATCACTAGACGCCGATGCCGACAGCCTCGCGCAGGGGTGGATCGGCTACCAGGGTGGGCTTTTCGCCGAGGGGTGGTCGGACATCCAAGCTGGACTCTCCGATCTCTTCGACGCGCTGGAACAAATGACGACGGCGCTCGACGACGGCGCCGAAAGCTACCTGGAGCAGGAGCAGATCAGCACCGAGGACATCGACTTCCTGCGCCTGTCACTGGAGCTGTGATGCGACATCGAGTTGACCTCGCACAGCTCGACGACTTCGTCGGCCGGGTAGCGAAGTTCGGCGCCTTCCTCTCCGACCAGATCACCGAATTGGACAGCGCTGTAACGTCATTGCAAACCGGCTGGGAAGGCAAAGCCGCAGACGCGCAGGCCACGGCGCATGCCGGCCTGATGAAGGCCGCAGCGGAGATTCGAGACGGTCTGCAGGATATCCACGACGCCGCGCAAGCAGCGCACACTCGCTACACCGAGGCGATGACGACGAACGTCCAGATGTGGCGGGGATGAGCGGTGACCGAACTCGATGTCGACCCGGAACTGTTCTACGAAGCGGCCGGGGCGTACAGCACCGCCAGCACCAAAGCATCCAATGCCCTGACCAAGCTCGACACCGACCTGCGGACCGCCATCGAGATGACGGGAGGAGACGATGGAGGCAGACAGTGGGGCGCAAAGTACTCCTTCGTGGGTCTCGAAGGAACTGTCAGCGCGAGTGTCACCACGCAGGTTCTGTTTCGGATGGCCGCGCTCATCCGGCAGAGCGGAGTGAACCACGATCAGTCCGAGGAGGCGGAGGAATACAACACCCCGGGCGGTCCGCTGCCCGACGCCGATCCCGGTGGCAAGACCTTTTTCGCGCGGCCACTGAAGAATCCCGCGGGCGGTAACCGCGCCGAGCCCTTCGGCTGGAAGATCGTCATGGAGGACGCCGAATGGCCCAATGGCGACACGACCAAACTTCAAGCGGCAGCGGATAGCTGGACTCTCCTGGCCAGCGCATACGGATCGCTGGACAACGATGTGAAGCCGAAGATGGACACGCTCTCCGTCGCGAAGACGACGGAGATGCCCGACATCACTTCGACCAACTCCAGCGTCAAAGATGCCGTGGAGCTACTCGCGGATGCGATGCGTCAGATCTCGGGCGCCCTGAGCGGCTATGCCGACGTCTTGAAGGCCGCGCAGGAGGGAGCCGAATGGGAATTACAGCTACAAGCCGTCACTCAGGCAATCAATACGATCAATGCCGCTACCCTGGGCCGTCCGATTACCAAGGCGATCCGGAAGGTCGCCGAGCTCGAGATCTCGTACAGTCGCGACCGGATCAAAGTGATGTTGGCGGGTCTGGATACCGCTCGAACGGTGACGACGTCGGCTCTCGATGGCGCATCCACCGTTCTGACCACTGCTGTCAACACCAAGCTGAACCCTGTCCTGCAGAAGCAGTTGCTACGTCCACCCGAACCGACGAAATCCCAAACCGCGCGCGAGAACAAGGCCCGCGGCGCGCGGGCCGAAACCCGAGCGGGAATTGATCCGACCACCAAGAAGACCTCGATCCCCTCGACGAACGGCACCGCCAAGCGCCGGATCCCGGACGAGCTCGATACAGGGAATAAGATCCTGACCGAGGTGAAGAACGTCGACTACCAGGCCTACACCGACCAGATCAAGGATTTCGAGGCGTACACCCAGAACAATCACTACACGTTCCGCCTGGTAGTCGATAACCGCACTCAGCTGGCACCGGAGATCCAGACGCTGGCGAGTCAAGGAAAGGTCACGATAGTCAGAATGGATCTGAACAGTTGACGAATAGTCCAGCAGAGCAGTTGATCAGCGACTATCGGGCAGCGGGCGGCTACGCGATGGAACTGGGCGACATCTCACGCGCGGTCAAACAACCCGCCGCCGCCGTCACAATACTCGCGACCTGGCTTTCCGAGCTGGAAACGCGTTGGCCGGGGCCGGAAGACGACGGCCGAGACACGGCGCGGCTGGTCCTCATCCAGGCGCTCAACAGTCGAGAGTCTCGAAAGTCCGCTGCCATCCCCGCCCTCATCGGACAGTTCGACCGGGCCAAACCCATCCTCGACAACGCACGGTGGAGCGCGGGGAACGCCCTGTACGACATCCCGGCCGGCGACGCGTATTTCGACGACCTCGCACACATCGCGGCGAATCGGGAGTTGGGCAGCACTCGGCAGATGGTGGTGAACTGGCTGGGTAAGTCCAAGAGGCCCGAAGCGATCGATGTCGCGGTGAGCCAGCTGGACGACGAAGCCGTGCAGGGCCATGCGCTCGAAGCCTTGGCCAAGCTGCGGGCGCAAGGTGTACGAGCAGCGGTCGAACCCTTCGCGGCCTCGAAGAACAAGTGGCACCGCAGAACCGCCGAGCGAATCCTGCGATACCTCGAAACCTGATTCGACCGAGCCGCGAGAAGTCCGGCTACAGCCAGATTTTGCGATCCACGCCGAACGCTCGCAACGGCTCCGTCGACAGGCGACCGTCGACGATGCGATACGGCTCCATCACGTTGATCGCCGTCCCCTCCGAATGTTCGAGGAACAGATCGGCCGCGTCCCCGCCGCTGCCGGGTATCCGCACGTCGGTGACAACGGCGGCCGCGCGGAACTCGCTTCGACGCTCACGAAGATTCTGATAGATGACGCCTTGCGCGTGCTGAGCCGAATCCGCCATGACAGCGATGACCTCGGTCTGCCCGGCACCATCGATGCCCAATCCGAACGGATAGAACTCACCGCGTTCTGCCAGCCTGCTCTCGGCCAGATCCAGTGCCGCGTCCAGCAGCGCATCGAGATCTGATTGAGCTGTAGCGGAAGCATTCTCGCGCCAAGACGCCACGATTCCCCACATCCTTCCGCCCGAGCGACCGCAGCACCGTGTGCCCGGCCGCCCCGCGAAGATACCGCAGCACCGCGCTCCGGGCAGTGAGCTAGTCGGTCGTTTCCTCGTCGGCGGGGACCGGGGAGCCGGTCAGGGGTTGGACGGGGCGGAGGCGGACCCAGGCGAAGAACAGGACCGCGGCGGCGGTCATTCCTATTCCTGCCCAGAGGTTTATGTCTATGCCGCCGGTCTTCGCTCGCTGGTACTGGGTGTCGTAGCTGAGGGCGACGACTATCAGGATCACGCCGTAGCAGGCGAGCAGCCCGCCGACGATGGTGCGGATATCGAACAGCATTGACGCGCCTTTCCTATCCGATGAAAACGTTGAGGGCGATGACGATTACGAGGGCGATCCCGGCCAGCACGGCCGGGCGCTGGTACCACGGCAGGGTGTCCGCGTCCGGATCGGTGCGGGCCGCGGCGGGGGTCTCGGAGTAGACCAGGCCCACCAGTTCGGCGGCGGGCTTGGGGCGGGTCACCTGGGTGACCGCGACGCTGACGACTATGTCGACGGCGAAGGCCACCCCGGCGGCCACGAAACTCGCGCCCTGGCCGGACAATTCGAAGACGCCCGCCTTGTTCGCGAGGAAGACCGCGATGGCCGCGCCGGTACCGCTCACCAGGCCGATCCAGCCCGCGGCGGGGGTCATCCGCTTCCAGAACATGCCCAGGATGAAGGTGGCGAACAGCGGGGCGTTGAAGAAGCTGAACAGCGTTTGCAGGTAGTCCATCATGTTGGAGAAATTGCCCGCGATGAACGCGGTGCCGATCGCGGCCACGGTCGCGCCGACCGTGGCCAGGCGGCCGACCTTCAGGTAGTAGCCGTCCTCGCGATCCTTGACCGCGTACCGCTGCCACAGGTCGTAGCTGAAGACGGTATTGAACGCCGAGATGTTCGCCGCCATACCGGCCATGAACGCCGCGAGCAGCCCGGCCAGCCCCACCCCGAGCAACCCGTTCGGCAGCACGTCCTTCATGAGATAGAGCAGCGCCTGGTTGTAGGTGACATCGCCCTCGTAGTCGGGATTCGCCGCCACCTGAGCCTTGAACTCCGCGATCTGCGGCACCAGCACCGCGCTGATCATGCCGGGGATGACCACGATGAAGGGGATGAACATCTTCGGGTACGCGCCGATGATCGGCGTACGCCGCGCGGCGGAGATGGAATGCGTGGCCAGCGCCCGCTGCACCTCCACGAAATTGGTTGTCCAGTAACCGAAGGAGAGCACGAACCCGAGCCCGAACACGATCCCGATGACCGAGGCGATGTTGCTGGTGAACCCGGTGAGCTCGTTGCCCGGCCACGCCTGCAACTGCTCGGCCCCGCCCGGACCCTCGATCACCTTGCCGCGCAGCCCATCCCAGCCGCCCACCTTGTGCAGGCCGACCAGCGTGAGCGGCAGCAGCGCCGCCACGATGACGAAGAACTGCAGCACCTCGTTGTAGATGGCCGCCGAGAGCCCGCCCAGGGTGATGTAGGACAGCACGATCACCGCGGCCACCACCACCGACACCCACAAGGGCCAGCCCAGCAGCACGTTCACGATGGAACCGAGCAGATACAGGTTCACCCCGGCGATGAGCACCTGCGCGACCGCGAAACTCAGCGCGTTCACCAGGTGCGCGCCGGGCCCGAACCGCCGCAGCATGAACTCCGGCACGCTGCGCACCTTGGAGCCGTAGTAGAACGGCATCATCACGATGCCCAGGAACAGCATCGCCGGCACCGCGCCGATCCAGAAGTAGTGCATGGTCGGCATGCCGTATTCCGCGCCGTTGGCGGACATACCCATGATCTCGACCGCGCCCAGGTTGGCGGAGATGAACGCCAGGCCCGTCACCCACGCGGGCAGCGAGCGCCCGGACAGGAAGAAGTCCAGGCTCGAGGACACCTGCCGGCGCGCCAGCCAGCCGATGGCCAGCACGAAGCCGAAATACAGTGCGATCAGCGCGTAATCGATCGGGTCGGCATCCAGGCGCAGTCCGCTGCCCGCCGCGGCGACGGCATCGGCGTACGCGTGTACGTCGACGGGCACACTGGCGTCGAACGGCATACGTTCTCCTGTCGAAACACTGCTCGAAATGACGCGGGCACGACTGTGGTCTGACGCGAGCACGACTGTTGCTCGAAGGTCCCCGGCCGACGATCCGGACCGTGACGGGCAATACTAGCGGCGAGTTCGCTATTGCCGGGGAGGATCGCCGACACCATGCAGGGCTATCGGAAAGCGCCTGGTAAACAAGGTAGCCAGGCGTCAAAGATGTAGTTGCTCGCCAGTTTCCGTTGTGAAATGGGTGCGCCGCGCGGCGCCGAACTACGGACAGTCCATGGCTCGCTCGTTCCTGGATCGCGAGTGGATGGTTCCCGTTTCAGGTTAAGCCCTCGCCGCCGCGCACGCGGCCTATTCGAGCCGGTGCGCACCCGGGGCCGGGGTGACCTCGAACGTGCGCGGTGCGTCGAATCCCATGCGCGCGAACGCGTCTCGCACCGAATCGGCGACCACCGCGGACCGCTCCCGATCGACCAGGGCGATCACGCTGCCGCCGAAGCCGCCGCCGACCATGCGCGCACCGTGCGCCCCGCTCCGCAGCGCGGCGTCCACCGCGGTGTCCAGTTCGGGCGTGGAGACCTCGAAATCGTCACGCAGCGAGACGTGCCCGGCCGTCAGGATCGGGCCCGTGACGCGCGGATCGGCGCCACCGCGCAATTTTTCGGCTACCAGCAGTACGCGTGCGTTCTCACTGACCACGTGCCGCGCGCGCCGGCGCAGAAGCGGATCCGCCAGGCGCTCGACCACCGCGAGATCGGTGACGTCCCGCAAAAACCGAACGTCCAGTTCCTCAGCGGCGGCGGCACATTCGGCCCGCCGCGCGGCGTACTCGCCGTCCACCAGCCGGTGCGGGCTCCCGGTATCGAACACCAGCAGTTCGAGCCCGAACCGCTCGAGCTCGAACGGAATCTGTTCGTACCCCTGGGTGCGCACGTCCAGGAAGAGCAGGTGCCCGGCGGTGCACAGCATCGAAGCGGACTGATCGAGCACGCCCGTCGGGACCCCGGCGTAGACGTTCTCGGCGGTGCGCGCGATATCGATGATCTCCGCGGCGGGCACATCGGGCGCGAACAGATCGCGCAGGGTGATGGCCACCGCGCAGGACAGCGCCGCGGAGGAGGACAGCCCCGCGCCCATCGGCACGGTCCCGTCGAGGTCGATCTCGATCCCGCGCACCTCGTGCCCGCGCCGCTCGAACTCGCGGACGACACCGAGCGGATAGTGTGCCCAGGTGGGCAATTCGGACCAGCCCCCGGTACCGAGATCCCCCAGCGTCACATCGATGTCGTCGCACGGCGCCTGACGCGAGCGCAACCGCACCACCCGTTCCGGCAGCAGCGTGGCGGTGCAGGTCACCCCGAGCGGCAGCGCCATCGGCAGGACGTAGCCGTCGTTGTAATCGGTGTGCTCGCCGATGAGATTGACCCGCCCGGGCGCGTGCCACCGCCCCGCCGCTGTCCCCACAGTGCCCTCCGCTCCGCTTCGGGTTGGTCCGGCGGCCCGCGGAGCCGTCCACGGAGTCGTGCAGGCCGTTCGGTTCGATTGGCAGGCAGCATAGCGAGTCTCGCGAACCGCGATCCTGCGGGTTCGGCGGACTCGCCTACAGAGCGCGGGTTTTCGTGTAATGATCGACGCGGTTGCCCAGATCTCGATGGCAGCGCTCCCTCCCCCGTGGACACGGCCGCCGTCGGCTGGCACCTATGCTCGTACAGCACCACTCGGTTATCGGTCGCCGAGGCCCCTCGAGCACCGCTCGGTACGTCCGCGAGCACGCTCGATGAGTTCGACGGTCGTTGCCCTGGTGTGCAAGATGCTGATCTACAGGTGGCACGTTGCTGGGGACGGAGCGGAACGAGGGGGGCTGGTGACACCAGAAGGAGAACCGGCCGGTCAGTCCGGACTGCGGCACCGGATCTGCTGGCGCACGATGGGACTCGGCTGCGGACTGTTGATCCTGCTCCTGCCACTGGTCAGCGACTCCCGGCCCCTCGCGCTCGGGACCCTGTTCGCCTCGGTCACCCTCAGCCTCATCATGATCGGCGCGGGCGTGCACAGATTCAGACCCCGCCACCCGCTGCCCTGGTATCTCCTGTCCGCCTCGGCCGTGCAGTTCACCGTCGGCACCGCGCTGCGCACCCTCACCGACTGGCAGCGGCACCCCTTCGACGATCTGTTCCTGCTCAGCGGCTACTGCCTGATCGGCGCCGCCGCGGTGCTGTGGCTGCGCCCCCGCCAGAACAGCACCGATCACGATCTGCTGCTGGACTCCGGCCTGATCGGCCTGGGCGCGCTGCTGCTGTCGTGGACCTTCCTCATCTCCCCCATCCTGCACGCCGCGGGCGGGCTCACCCTGACCTCGCTCACCGCCTGCGTCTATCCGGTGGTCGACGCGCTGCTGCTCACGGTGGTGGCGCACTCGGTGGCGACCTCCGCGCGCTCGGAAACCTCACTGCGCCTTGTGTATCTGGCCCTGCTCGCGATTCTCGCCGGCGATCTCGGCTACAACCTGGAAGCGGCCGGTTCGGCCGATCCCAGCCGCCAGATGCTGCTCATGCCATTGCAATTGGCCTACACGCTCATCGGCGCGGCGGCGCTGCACCCGAGCATGGTCGTACTGGGCGGCCCGCGCGACATCCACGCCCATCGTTCCCGCCAGCGCGCCAGCATCATCGCCATCACCATGATCGTGGCGGCGCTCGTGCCGGTGGTCGGGTCCAGCCTGGACATGATGGACCGCGTCGTCGTCTCGTCGCTGTTCGCGCTGTTGCTGTCCGGTGTGCTGCTACGCAGTGAACGCGCCATCGAACGCAGCGCCCGGAGCGAACGGCGCGCGCAGTACCAGGCCGATCACGACATGCTGACCGGGCTCCTGAACCGCGCCGCCCTGCTCCGGGCGTTGCATCGTAATCGGGACAGATGGGGTGACCAGCCGCTGGCGTTGCTGTTCATCGATCTGGACGGCTTCAAACGCGTCAACGACAACTGGGGTCACGCGGTCGGCGACGAACTCATCGCCAACGCCGCCGCGCGCATCCGGCGCATCATTCGCCGCGACGACGCCGCCGCCCGGTACGGCGGTGACGAGTTCGTCGTGCTGGCCCCGCTGGGACGCCAGCAGGCACTGCTGCTGGCCGAACGGCTGCTGGCCGCACTGGGCGAACCGTTCGAACTCAGTGCGGCCGAGGTCCGCATCGCCGCCAGCATCGGCATCGCCTGCAGCGGCCCGCGCGGCGCCGACACCACCGTGTACGAGCTTCTGCGCGAAGCGGATTCGGCGATGTACCACGCGAAGGAATACTCGCTGGGGTACGTTTTCCATGCCGATCTCAGGCACGGTCATCCGGAGTCCGGCCCGCGCACCTGGCGCCGGGAGTCCGCGGTCTGACATCGCGATCGCTGTCACCGCACGGATATTCGGGTCAACCATGCACTTTCGCTCATCCACCGCGCGCTCCGCGCGCCCCGGACTCTCGAGGCTCACCGCCGCCCTGGCCTGCGCGACCGCCCTGGCTTGCGCGGGCGCGGGCGGCACGGCGGCCGCGCCGCTGGAGCTCGAAACCCCCACGCTCCCCGCGCAAGTCGCGGCCGGCGCCGGGGATATCGCCGTCGGCACCGGCTCGGCGTCGCTCTCGGCCGATCCGGGGTCCGCGAGCGGGTCGAGCAGAAGCGGTTCGGGCGCAGGCGGTTTCGGCGGACTGCCGCCGGGCACCTGGCCGGGGTCCGGCCCCGGGCCCTACGGCACCGGATCGGGCGGGCGACTCGGCCAGCTGGGACCGAACATCGCCGAGGGCATCGATTCGTTCATGCGCGGCCTGGGATTCCGGCCCGGCAACTACCCGAGTTGCGCCGAGATCGAACGGGCCGGACTGGCCCCGCTGCTGCGCGGCGCACCGGGATTCAGCGACCTGCTCGATCCCGACGGCAACGGCGTCGCCTGTGATTGACGGGCGTCGAGTGTGATCGATCCGGGCGCGTACGAGGCCCGGAAACACGAAATCCCCACCGCGCGCGGCTCGGTCCCGAGCCCCGATCGCGTGATGGGGAATGCGTGCGGCGGAACTCGCTCAGCCGGCTAAATCGTCGAGCAGGCGACGGGCGTTCTCCAGCTCGGCCTGCAGGGCTTCGACCTTGGCGCGCTGGGCCAGCCGGACCGCCTCCAGGATCCCGTCGACCACCTCGGCGACCTCGGGGTGCAGCAGTTTGGCGGCCTGCGAGACCGACGAACTCGGGACCGAGAGGCCCTTGATCGTGCGCTTCTTGCCGTTGACCACGTCGAGGGTCCACTCACCGTCGGCGGTGCCGCTCAGGGTGACCGTCACCTCCGGCGCCTTGGGCTTGCGGGCGGCGGCCGCGCTGCCCGCGGTGTTGCGCGCCGGCTTGGGCGCCGCCGGCTTCTTGGCCTCGGCGCCGGAGCCCGCCGCGGCGGTATCCGCGCCGTCCTGCGGCAGATCGGGTTTCGCGGCGGGCGGCGTGCTCGGAACGCTCTGGACACTCGGAACGCTCGGCGGGGTGGCGGTCGCGCTCACCGTCGACGGCATCGTCACTGTGGGGTCCTTCCTGGTTGCCGTTTTCTGTTTCACACCGGCGGCGGCTTGGGGCCGGGCCGGTTTGGTCAGGGTCACCTCGGTGGGGCCGAAGGACAGCACGTCCTTCGAGCCGGTCGGCTTCACTTGCAGGAAATCTCCCTCGGACGGATCACCGAGCGAGATCACCTTTCCGGAACGGCCTTCCGGTACGCCGACAGCCACCGCCGTGAACCACACCATCGGCGGACGGCCGGCATCGATCTGCTCGCCGATCTGCCGAATCTCGGTCTCCGACAAGGGCTGTGGTTTCGTGCTACGGGACGACATGGGGCTCTCCGGGCGGACGATTGGACATCTGCGTGCACAGAGCATGCCCCATGGCACCGACAAATCCACATCCGGAGAACCCGCACCGCTACCAACGCACCGGTTGGTGAACGTTCAGCAATTGCGATTCGGTCGGCCCACCGAGCATGGCCGGCGGGTCCGATCGTAGGCGCTGTGCGCTGCCCGCGCGCAACTTTCCGCGACGGCGACCCCGGGCGATCGATGGCGCCGCCCCGGTTGTCGCGACCGGTCGTGCGCTGGTCAGAGCTGTTCGACACCGCGCAGGACGCAGCGCAGCGACTGCGGCCTGGTGACCGGATCGAGCCGGGTCTCGGTGATGAGTTCGTGAGTCGCGCCCGCCGGTACGGTGACCTCGGTGCTGGTGCGGTCCAATACCGTCGACTCCGGTGTCATGAAACTGATCACCACGAGATATCGGTGCTCGACCTCGTCCCGGTTGCTCACCACCGCGGTCGCCTGCCAGCCCGCCGACGTGCCACCGCACCCGGTGACGAACGCGCTGCGCTGCATTTCGGATTTATCTCTGTGAGACTCGGGCATATCGGCCACTTCGGCCTCAACCCTCCCCACATCGGTGTGACCGGACCGGGCACAACCCGCCAGGACAGCAGCCAGTCCACACACCACACCGACGAGCCTCAGGCAGGGGGCGATCATGAATCTCCCTTTCCACCGCGCACTTCCGCCCCCCGCACTGCTGTTGCCGCTAATTAGCCGCGCGCAGAGACTACCCCACCGACACAGCGTGTCGTGGAATACAGATCCAGGCGTGTCGTACAGGAAGATTCGTTGTTCACTCTTCCGGCGCGCGCTGTTCAGCGGTATCGCCTCCACCTTTCCACTCACCGTCGGCAGTCCGCCGTCTCCTGTTTCGCAGCACCGAAATCATCCTCCTGTATGCAATCACGACAACGCCCGGCGTGCGTGCGCGTCGTCACAAATCACGGCGGCGGCGGGAGATTCGCGTACCCCGGCCGTGGTGGACAATGGCCGGGGTGACCATGGCCCCGCTGAATCGCCACAACGCGGAGTTCGCGGACGCGACCGCGATTGCCGCCGGGGTGCGGAACGGCGCCGGCACCGCGGTGGCCGCGGTGACGAACGCGCGCGAGTTCGCCGAACTCTCGGGCAACGCCTTCCTCTCCTGCGATTGGGACCGGGCCGTCGCGACGGCGACCGCCATCGATGCCCGCCGAGCGCGCGGCGAACGGCTCGGCGCGCTCGCGGGCGTGCCGCTCGCCGTCGTGGATCTGATCGCGGTGGCGGGACTGCCCGCCACCCTGGGGTCGCGGGCATGGGCCGGTGATCGTGACCGGCCCGGCAACATCCCCACCGTCACCGCGCCCGCGGTGCGGCGGCTGCTGGACGCGGACGCGGTGCCGGTGGGCAAGACCAACTGCCCGGAGTTCGGTTTCGGCGGCATCTGCGCCGGACCGGTCATCGGGGCGACGGAGAACCCCCGGTATCCGGCGGCGACGCCGGGCGACTCGGCCGGCGGCATCGCGGCCGCGCTGGCCGCGGGCAGCGCGGCGCTCGGCCTCGGGGTCGATCTCGGTGGCGAGCTGCGCTGGTCCGCGCAGTGCACGGGCCTGACGGCGCTGCGGACGACGCCGGGGATCGTGCCCGCTCCGGGTCAATTGCCCGGCGCCGCAGGCGATCTGGGTCACACGCCGGGTGCGCGCCCGACCGGGATGCGCGCGCTGCTGCAGACCATCGGGCCGATGGCGCGCTCGGCCCGCGATCTGCGGCTCGCGTTCGATCTGCTGTCCGGGACCGTCGACGACGAGCGCTGCCGGATTCGGGTGCTGCGTTACGCCTGGAGCGACGGCAGCCATCTGGGTCCGGTGTGCTCGGCGACGAAGCTGCTGATGGTCGAGCTCGCCACGCGGCTCCTCCGATGCGGCGGCCAGGTCACGAATACGCCGGGCATCTTCGACCACCTCCCCGACTACGAACGCCTGCGGGCCGCCGACCCGCTGATCGACCACTTGGCCGCCACGGCGGGTGTCGAAGATCTGGTCGAGCCCGGGAGCCTGCGCGTCATCCGGGACTCGCTGCGGACGAGCCCGGCCGCGGTGGCGGCCGCCCGCGGTGCGGCGGAATACGCACGCGCACGGGCACTCCGAGTGTTCGAGGAGTTCGACGTCGTCCTGCTCCCGGTCGCCGCCGGCCCCGCCGCCGACCCGGACGGCCTGCTGCTGGTGGGCGACCGGCTGCTGGAAGCCGACGACCTGCCGAACCACTGCCGCGCGGTCACCATGACCGGCTGCCCGGTCGTGTCCATCCCCGTCGGGCTGTCCGATGACGCACTGCCGCTGTCGATTCAGGTGATCGCCGCACCGGGCAACGAGCGCCTGGCGCTGATGGCGGCCACCGAGGTCGAGGCGGTACTGCAGCGGTAGGGGTCAGCCTTCGGCCAGCGCCTCGAGGACGCGGCGGGCCTGGTAGTCGGCGCCGAGCTGATTGGGATGGAACGGGACCGCGAGACCGAAGGGGCTGCCGGAGAAGGGCACCAGACCCTCCACCCAGCGGGTGCCGACGGGTTGGCAGGCGTCGTGACCGGAGCTGCCCTCGTAGGTGTTCACGAACTGCACATCGGTGGCGGCGGCGACGCGGGCGAGCATGGCGTCGATCTCCAGGAGCTTGGTACCGAGCCAGATCGCGTCCGCGTCCGAGATGGGTATCTCCGGGAAGCAGCCGCCCTCGAGGCCGATGCCTTCGAAGTAGTCGAGCAGCAGGATGCGGGCGTGCGGGGCGCGTTCGCGAATCCCGTGGATGGTGGCCGTGACCCGCGGTTCGGCGGCGGCGATATTGATCGACATCTGGTCGACGCCGTTGACCACCAGGGTGTTCAGGCACGGCGAGACGGCCGGATTCAGGGTGACGCAATCGGTCACGGTCTCGGCCAGCCCGGCGTCGTTGCCGCCGATGCCGATGGTGACCAGGTCGGTGGTGGGGGTCAGCCGGTCGAACTGCGGTGGATTGCCCGACTGCGGGGCGGTCATGTTGTGGGTGGTCGCGCCGCCGCAGGTGGCGTCGCGAAAGACCGGGACGGCCAGCGCGGCGGCGACCTGTTTGGCGTAGTTGCGGGCGCTCTGGACGCAGTTCAACGGCGTGAACACCGTGGTGATCTGACTCAGGGTGGCATCGGCCGCCCACGAATCACCCAGTGCCACATACTCGTTGAAGGCCGGACCGGTCTCGCCCGGCGCGGCGGCGGCTCCCCCCGACGAGAACGGAACCGCCGCGGTGAGCAGAACCGCGAGCAGCGGCACGACGCGTGAGAATTTCATCGGCTGTCTCCCCTGACTGCCCGGCACGAAGCAAACTGGACTTGCGTCCAGCGCCGAACCTAACAGCGGGCCCGCACCCGTGCCCCGCAAAACGCGAAAACAACCGGGGTGGTGCGGCGTTGATCCGCACGCACCACCCCACCGCTACACGTGATCCACGACCTCGCGGCGCTCGTAGCCGAGCTGCACGTCGTGCGCGACCGCGCCGTCCACCACCGTCACCCGGCTGAAGACCGGCGGATACCCGCGCGCCATGATCGTGTACCGGCCGTCGGCCAGGTCGGGCACCACGTAGTGCCCGGTGTCGTCGGTGCGCGTCACAGCGATGAGATCGCCCGCCTCGTCCAGCACGGTGATCTGCGCGTCGGAGATCGACTGCCCGCTCTCGGTGCTGGCCGAGCCCGCCAGCACCGCCCGCGGCAGCAATTCCACGTCGTGGTGCAGCATTCCGCTCTCGGGCACGCTCAGCGTCGCCGCGCACGGGCGCATGTGCTCGGCCACCGCCACCAGCGTGTACGTCCCGGCGAGCACGCCGCGGCAGCCGTACGCGCCGTCGGCTTCGGTGACGTCCGAGCCGACCACGTCGCCGTGGACATCGGTGAGGGTCACCGTCGCGCCCGCGACCGGGCCGCCGCGAACGGCCGAGCGCACGATCCCGCCCACCTCACCGGAACCGGACAGCGCGATGTCGAGCATGTGCGGGCGGCGCCCGACCGTGATGCTCACCGCCGCGGGCTGATATCCGTTCGCGGAGACGATGAGCACGTAGTCCCCCGCGCGCGGCACCCCGATGGCGTAGATGCCGTCCGATTCCCCGATGGCGCGCGAAACCTGATGTCCGCGTTGATTGATCAGCGTCAGTACCGCGTCGGGCACCGCCGGCCCGTCCTCGCGGTGCACACACCCCGAGACCGACAGGAAGCCGGCGGTGCCGATGTGCACCTCGTCCCGCGGTTCGGGTTCGGGCTCGGGCATCGGCAGCGGCTCCGGTTCGGGTTCGGGCTCCGGTTCGGCGACCGGCGCTTCGGCGATTGTCTTCGGCATGTCCTGCAGCGGAACTTCTTTCATGAACATGAGCACCGCGGCCGCCACCACCGCCGCGGCGGCGGCCACGTAGAACACCCCGCCCATGGCGTCGGTGAAGCCGATCAGGATGGGGTCGCGCAGGTGCTCGGGCAGCTCCGCGATCCCGGTGGTGTTGCTCTGGATCTGACCGAGTTGCCCGGCGCCGAACTCCGGCGGCAGCGAACCGCCGAACGCGGCGATGATGCGGTCCGGCAGCAGATTGAAAAGGATCGTCAGGAAGATGGCGACGCCGAGTGTGCCGCCCATCTGCCGGAAGAAGGTGGCGGCGGCGGTGGACACACCCATATCCGCACGCGGAGAAGCGTTCTGGGCCGCGATGATCAGCGTCTGCATGCAGCAGCCGAGCCCGAATCCGATGACGCCGCAGAACACCAGCGGCTGCCACAGCGGGCTGTCGTAGTGCACGAGCGCGAACAGCACCGAGCCCGCGGCGATGATCAGCGAACCCAGGACCGGCAGGAACTTGTAGCGGCCGGTGAATTTGGTGATGAGCCCGGCCAACTGCGCGCCGATCATGATGCCGACCACCAGCGGCAGCATCATGAGTCCGGCCTTGGTCGGCGAATACCCGCGCACCACTTGGAAATACAGCGGCACGAGCACGATCGCGCCGAACATGGCGATGCCGACGATGAAGCCGCCGACGATGGCGATGCTGAAGGTGGCGCTGGAGAACAGGCGCATGGGGATCAGCGCGGCGTCGCGCATGAGCAGTTCCACGATGACGAACAGCAGCAGGCCGACCACGGCGATGCCGTAGCAGAGCAGGGCGCGATCCGAGCCCCAGCCCCATTCGCGGCCCTGTTCGGCGATGAGCAGCAGCGGCACCGTACCCATGGTCAGGGTGATCGCACCCAGCCAGTCGGTGCGCTGCCGCTGTCTGTGAAAGGGGACCTCGAGCACCTTGGCGACCACGAACAGGGCGAGCAGCCCGACGGGCACGTTCACCAGGAAGACCCAGCGCCAGCCCTCCAGCCCCAGCAGCCGATCGGCGTTGGAGAACCAGCCGCCCAGCACCGGGCCCAGCACCGTGGCGATGCCGAAGACCATCATGAAATAGCCCTGGTAGCGCACTCTTTCCCGGACCGGGACGATATCGCCGATGATGGTGAAGGCCAGCGACATCAGACCGCCGGCGCCCAGGCCCTGCACCGCGCGGAAACCCGCGAGCTGGTACATGGTGGTGGCGAAGGTGCAGGCTACCGAGCCGAGGACGAAGATCCCGATGGCGATGAGATAGCAGGGTTTTCGGCCGTAGATGTCGGCCAGTTTGCCGTAGAGCGGTGTGCTGATGGTGGCGGTGATGAGATACGCCGTGGTGGCCCAGGCTTGTTCATCGAAGCCGTGCAGACTATTCGCGATGCGAACGATGGCAACGCTCACAATATTCTGATCCAGGGCAGCCAGGAATACGCCCAATAGCAGACCGGACATAATGGTCAGAATCTGCCTGTGCGACAGCTGCGTTCCCGTATCGGCATCCAAAGACATTGGAGCCGACGAAGACTCGATAGCGGTATTCGTCACGTTTGGGGCCCTTGTCGGATTTCGGGTGCGTAATGTGCCGTGCTACTCGAAAAGACCTCGCCATGAAGCAATTCGGGCAGCTTACCCCGGACCGACCGGACCTATCGCGACTAACCCCGCGATGAGGTAGTTACGCCTCCGCTTGTGCGTAGAGCGGAATTCCGGTGTGGAAGAAACGGATGAGCTGGCCGATGCGAACCGAGTGGTCCATGCAGCGGCCGTAGTGGTGCACCACCATCGCGGCGTCGATGGCCATGGCCGAACCGTGCGCCCAGCCCGGATCGGCCACCGCCTCGGCGATCTCCGCGCGCAGGCGATCGGCGGTCTCGTCCCGTGTCACCAGCACCTGGTCGCGCGGCGGATGCTGGGCCGCGATGACCCCGACGACCGCGTCGGCGACCACCACCGCGCCCCCGGCGACCTCGGTGATCATCGCGATGATCTCCTGCGTGGCAATGGGATTCGGGTACCGCCGCACCGCGACGTCGGCGACGCGACTGAGCGCGTTGCCGACGGCGAGCAGATCGTCGGCGATCTGGATCGCGGTGACCACGTGCCGCAGATCCCGGGCCACCGGAGCCTCGAGCGCCAGCAGGATGACCGAACGGTCCTCACACTTGGCGTGTTCGAGCTGTAGCTTCTCCTCGAGCGCGAACACCTCGTAGGCGGCGGTGAGATCGCTACCCGCCAGCGCCGCCGCGGCGCGTTCGGCCGCCTCCCGGGTCAATCGCGCCATATGCGCCAGCTCATCGGTCAACGCCATGAGCTCGATGGAGAATTTCGTCCGCACCCGCATAGTCTGTCCGCCCACAAGCACCCCTGCACACTATCGCGGCAAAACCCGTCCGGCCGAATGCCTCTCGGCCTGTCGCCGACGCGAAAAACCAACCGCCCAGCCTGTTATTTGGAATTCCGGTGCGTCGCATCGGGCAAACGGGCGCACCCGCGGTGACACTGAGCCGGTGTCCAACCGACCTCCAGCTTCCGAGCCGAGCGATGCATCCGGGGACCCCGCCGACGAGACCACCGACACCGGGCAGGCGCCGGTGCTCGCGCCGCCGGAGAGCCGCATGCCCGGCTGGCTCCCCCGCGCGATGGTGCTGGCACTGCTGCTGTTCGGGCTGTTCCAGCTCGGGGATTGGGCGGCGCACCGGCTGATCGGCATCGGCATCATGCTGGCGGTGGCCTTCTTCGTCTCCCTGGCCATGGAACCCGCCGTCGACTCGCTCGCGGGACGCGGTATCAATCGCGGCATCGCGACCGCCGTGGTGTTCGTGCTCGCCCTGGTGTGCACCGTCGGATTCGTGGCTACGGTGGGCATTCTGCTGGTCAAAACCGTGGGCGACGTGGTCCAGGAATTGCCGCGGGTGCTCGAGGAAACGGTGAACTGGGTCAACCGCACTTTTCATCAGGAATTCACCGTCACCGAACTCCGCGACCGGCTCTTCGCGGACTCCGACGTGATCAGCCAGTACGCCGAGCGCGCGGCCGGAAACGCCTGGGGCGTATCCAATACCGTGCTCGGCGGGTTCGCCAAGGTCGTCACGATCGCCCTGTTCAGCGTCTACATGACCGCCGACGGCCCCAAGCTACGGCGTTCGGTGTGCTCGCTGCTGCCCCCGGCGCGCCAGGGCGCGGTCCTGCACGCCTGGGACCTGGCCATCGAGAAGACCGGGGGCTACCTGTATTCCCGTGCCGTGCTCGCGGTGATCTCCGGCGTGGTGCACGGGCTGTTCCTGTGGCTGCTCGGGCTGCCCAACGCCTTCGCGCTGGGTATCTGGTTCGGCGTGGTGGCCTCGTTCGTGCCGACCATCGGGACCTATCTGGCCGGCATCCTGCCGGTGCTGGTGGCGCTCACCGTTGATCCCCTCGACGCGGTCTGGCTGATCATCTTCGTGGTGGTCTACCAGTGGATCCAGGACTACGTGCTGCAGCCGCGGATCACCGCGCGCACGGTGGACGTGAATCCGGCGGTGGCGCTGCTAGCGGTCATGGTGGGCGCGGCCCTGCTCGGCGCGGTGGGCGCGCTGCTCGCGATACCGGCGACCGCGACCGTGCAGGCGTTCCTGAGCGAATACGTCAAACGCTATGCGGTGAACGAGGATCCGCGCATCGAGCGCACGGGCGGCCGTCGCGCCGTGCCGGGCGCGGCGCCCGGCGGCGGCTAGTCAGTCGAACCACTCCGGATCGCCCTCGGCGATCAACTCGGTCAGCACGGCGGGATCGTGGAACGCGCCGTGCAGCACCGTCCCCAGGCGGCGCAGCGCCGCCACGTCCTGCCCGTAGCCGACGAACATCCCCGCCTCGGGATCGAACTTCACGTGCTCGGCGATCTCGGGCAGCCGATTGCGCACCGCGGACTCGGCCACGCCGGTCCAGCCGTACCCGTTGCCCTCGTACCCCGCCGCCGCGAAGGTCTCCTCCCGCTCCACCATAAAACGGTCCGAAAGCATGAGGCAGTAGTTGCCGGGCCGGTGTTCGTACTCGAACAGGATCAGCGGCGCGTAGGTTTCCCGATCTTCGATCACGCGGCGAACCCTATACGCGCCGTCCGACAGCCGGCGGACACGCCGGAATCACGAGTGACTCGGGACGCGTGCCGGGAGAACTAGAGTCCGGGAACATGCCGATACCGGACGTCGAACCCGCCGAACCGCAGCCGAGCGCGGCGGAAGCCGGGCGCGCCGCGCGCAAGCGGGTGCCGCGATCCGGGCTGGCCGCCTGGGAGCCGGGCCCGGATCGGGCCGACCCGATCGAGATCCTCGAGCGCCAGGCCGCCACCCGGGTGCCCGAGCTGGTACGAATCCGCTACGCGCGCATGGCGGCCGGGCAGTTCCCGTACTACCGGGGCGCGCCCGCCATCATGGCCGCGGACCTGGCGCGGGGGCCGAACACGGGGCTGACCGTGCAACTCTGCGGCGACGCCCACCTGTCCAATTTCGGGCTGTTCGCCTCGCCCGAGCGCACACTCGTGTTCGACCTCAACGATTTCGACGAGACCCTGCCCGGCCCGTTCGAATGGGATGTCAAGCGGCTGGCCGCCAGCGTGGTGGTGGCCGCGCGCGCCAACGGCTGCACCGACGCCGAGGCCGCGGCCGGTGCGGGCGCGGCCGCCCGGGCGTACCGCGAGGCGATGACCCGGCTGGCCGGAATCGGCGAGACCGAGGTCTGGTACGAGAAGGTCGACGCCGACCGGGTGGCCGCACTGGTCGGGCCGGACGCCCGCAAGGCCACCACCAAGGTCATCGACAAGGCCCGCTCGCGCACCAGCCTGCAGGCCCTGGAGAAGCTGACCGAACCCGGCCCGGACGGCGCACCGTGCATCCGCCACGATCCGCCCCTGATCATGCCGATCTCGACGATCGAAGCCGCGCACGTGGATTCGGTGCTGGGCGACTACCGCGCGAGCCTGCCCGAGGAGCGCCGGGTGCTGCTGGACCGCTACTCGCTCCGCGAGGTCGCCATGAAGGTGGTCGGGGTCGGCAGCGTCGGCACGCGCTGTTTCATCGCGCTGTTCATCGGGCGGACGACCGGGGACCCGCTCTTCCTCCAGGTCAAGCAGGCCGAGGAATCGGTGCTGACGCCGCACACGCGCTCCAGCGTCTTCCGGCATCAGGGCCACCGGGTGGTGCACGGCCAGCGCCTGACCCAGACCGCCGGGGACATCTTCCTGGGCTGGGCCACCGGCCCCGACGGCCGCCACTACTACTGGCGGCAGCTGCGCGACATGAAGGGCTCGGCGAGCATCGAGAACATGACCGCACCGGGTCTGCAGCAGTACGCGGCGCTGTGCGGGCACACCCTGGCTCGCGGGCACGCCCGCTCCGGCGACCGGGTCGCGATCGCGTCCTACCTGGGTTCGGGCACCGGATTCGACCGCGCCATCACCGATTTCGCCCTCGCCTACGCCGACCAGACCGCCGCCGACTACGCCACTCTGCTGGCCGCCATCGAGTCCGGGCGCTTGGACGCGGCCGCACCCGAACCCGCCTAGCGCACCCACCGACCCGCGGATGCCACCGATGCGCCGGGGCGGTCCGAATACGCCAAAACCGCTGTCCGCCAACGGCGGCGCGCATCCGCTCACCGCGAAGCGGTAGGGTGCGAGAGGTTTTGCGGTGTGAGGGGTCTGATGGTGCGCGTTGGCGAGGAATTCGCCGGATACCGGATCGAGCGCAAGCTCGGCGGCGGCGGTATGGGGGTGGTGTATCTCGCCCGGCATCCCCGGCTGCCCCGATTGGTCGCGATCAAGGTGCTCGCCCGGGAACTGGCCTCGGACAACCAGACCCGGGCCCGCTTCGAGCGGGAGGCCGAACTGGTGGCCCGGCTCGATCATCCCAACATCGTCACCGTGCACGACCGCGGTGTGGCGGACGGGCGGCTGTGGATCGCCATGCAGTACGTCGACGGCGGGGACGCCGCCGCCCTCGACGCGGCCGCGCTCACGCCCCGGGACGCGGTCCGGGTGATCACCGAAACCGCCAAGGCCCTGGACTACGCGCATTCCATGGGTGTCATCCACCGCGACGTGAAACCGGCGAACATTCTGCTCACCCGCGCCACCCCGGACTGGGAACAGCGAATCCTGCTGACCGACTTCGGGATCGGACGGCTGCGTGACGATTCCGCACAGCTGACCCGGACCGGCATGCTGGCCGCGACCATCACGTACGCCTCGCCGGAACAGCTGTCCGGCGGACCGCTGGACGAGCGCTCGGACCAGTATTCGCTGGCGTGCACGTTCTTCCGGCTGCTGACCGGCGCGACCCCGTTCCAGGCCGAGACCGCCGCCGCGGTGATCGCGGGCCACCTGCACCATCCGCCGCCGCTGGTCACCGACCGCCGCCCCGAACTCCCGGCCGCCCTCGACGAAGTGATCGTGCGCGGTCTGGCCAAGCGGCCCGAGCAGCGGTACGAGTCGTGCCGTGAGTTCGCCGACGCCGCGGCGCAGGCGCTGTCGATGTTCTCCGATTCCGCCGCGCCGCCCATCATCTTCGGCGACGCCGCGCTGGCGGCGTTCGGGCGGGCGAGCGCCGACACCGTGCTCACGACCGACACCGACACCGCGGACCACGCCACCACGGTGCTCCCGGTGCTGCACGACCTGCCGCCGATCACCCCGGACGAACCGCCCGCCGCACCCGCGCGCCGCGGGCGACGAGTCGCGGCCGGGGTCGGCGGTCTGGTCGCCGCCCTCGCGGCCGGTGCGGGAATTCTTTGGGGTGCACAGGATTCCGAGGCCACGGGTGAGCAGGATCCGCCCCCGGCCTCGATCCGCACACCCGCGCCCGTGTATCCCGGCTTCGTCCCGCTCACCCGCATCGACGCACAGGGCCGGCCGGTGGCCGCGCCGGTCTCGGTCCAGGATCCGGCGAACGACGGCAGGCTGCCGTGCGAACCGGTCTCGATCGCGGCGGCGCTGCCGCTCTCGGGCGAGAACGCCGCGCTGGGCCGCACCATCCTGGGCTCGGTGCGACTGGCGGTGGCCGAACTGGTGCGCGGCGGGAACAACACGTGCGCGGTCACCGTGCGCGAGTTCGACACCGCGGGCCAGCAGCGCACGGCCGCGCAGGTGGCGGCGAGCATCGCCCAGGACGAGTCGATCGTGGCGGTGATCGGCCCCGCGCTCTCCGGCGAGGTCATCGCGACCGGCCGGATCTTCGAGGCGGCCGGACTGGCGTTCCTGACCCCGTCCGCGTCCAATCCGGTACTGGCGCAGTCCGGTTGGACCGGCTTCTTCCGCGGCCTGGCCAACGACAACGCCCAGGGGCCGGCGGTGGGCCGGTACCTGGCGGGCACCGCGGGCTACTCCCGGGTATGTGTGGTTCGGGACAGCGGCGGCGGGTTCGGCGACGAACTCGCCGACATGGTGACCGAGGGCCTGGGCGCGGCCGCGACCTGCGAGGTCGGTCTCACCGAGAAGGCCGAGGACCGGGCGGTGACCGCCATCGCCGCCGCGCGCCCGGACGCGGTCTACTACTCCGGGCACGCGACGGTCGCGGCCGATCTGCTGACCCGGCTCCGGAGAGCCGGTGTCACGGTGCCTTTCATCGTCGGCGACGGCGGCTACGATCCGACGCTGCGCACCTCCGGCGGCACGCCCGCCACCGGGACCCTGGTGGCCTGCCAGTGCGGTCCGGCGACCGAGCGCTTCCGCACCGACTATCGCGCGGCCACCGGAACGGATCCGGCGGCGCACACCGTCGAGGCCTACGACCTCACCGCGATCGTGTTGCGCGGCATCGTGTCCGGCCACACCGCCCGGACCGATCTGCGCCGCTTCCTGCACGACTACACCGGCGACGGGATCGCGCAGACCTACGGCTGGTCCGCCGCGGGCGAACTCACCGAGCCGCGAATCTGGCTGTACCGGATCGATTGACCGGCGGCGCTGTCGGATCCGCGGGTCGTATCAGGCCGGGGCGGCGCCGATGTCGAGCACCATCGCCGTGGTGTTGTCGGTGCCCCCGGCCGCCAGCGCGGCGGAGACCAGCGCCTCGGCGGCCTCGGCGGGTGTATTCGGTTCGGCCAGCAGCGCTTTGATGTCGGCGAGTTCGAGGCGCTTGGACACCCCGTCGGTGCACAGCAGCAGCCGGCCCAGGCTGGTGCCGGTGGCCGCGGACCCGATGTCCTCCGCGTGCGCGGTGCGCGCGGAGGTGGTCACCAGATGTCCCATCCCGGGCAGCGGCTGATGACCGCGCGCCCGGAAGTACTCGGCGACAGTGTGATCGGTGGTGATCTGATGCAGGATGCGGCCGTTCCAGCGGTAGGCGCGGCAGTCGCCGACCCACGCGATGTCGATGGGGCCGTCGTGGTGTCCCTCGGCGGGCAGCACCGCGACGACGAGCACGCTGTCGGCGGCGGCCTCGGGTAGCTCGCGCAGCAGTTCCTCCTGCGCCGCAAGGATTCCGGCGTGCGCACCCTCGGAGAGGGCGATCCTGGCCGCTGTCCGGGCGACCAGGCGGGCGGCCCGGGCGGCGGCGAGATGGTCGCCGACGCCGTCCGCGACCGCGAACGCGGTGCGGCCCAGCGCGCTATCCGTCACGGTGGCGAAGGAGTCGGCGTTGAGCTTGCGACCCCCAACCCGGCTCACCGCCGAGCCGCTCACCCGGCCGAGCCGGGCGCCCTCACCCGGTTCGCTGAGCACGACACCGATCTCGACAGCTGCGTTCTGCATGCCCCGACCTCCTGAGCCTTTCCGGTGCCGCATCCATCAGCACTCCCCCATTCAACGGGCCGAAACCGTGCGATGCTCCCGAAAATACCTGTGCGATTGCTGTGGAAAACATATCGTGACCTGCGCGTGACCTGAAATTCAGCATGCCGTCCGGGCCACGGTGAAAATCCGGCGGAACGGCAGCCAGGTGGTGCCGTCGGGGTGGCGCGGATAGGCCTCGCTCAGCAGCGGCGCCAGCTGCCGCCGGAACTCGGGCCAGTCACCGTCGTCGTCGCCGTCGTCCAGCACGGTGCGCACCGGGGTGAGGGCGGTGCCGCTCACCCATTCGAGCACCGGATCCTCGCCCTCGAGTCGCTGCAGATACGTTGTCTCCCAGGCATCGACCGTGCAGCCGGCGGTGGTCAGCAGGGCGGCGTAGCCCTCGGGGTCCAGCACCGCGCGAGGTTCGAGCAGACCGGCCGGGGCCAGCCGTTCCCGCCACTGCTCGCGGCCCGCGAGTTCGCGGATGGCGCGGTGCGAGGGGGCGTCGAAATTGCCCGGCACCTGGAACGCGATCCAGGCTCCCGCCGGTAGCTCCCGCGCCCAGCCCACCAGCAGCTCGCGATGCTCGGGCACCCACTGCAGGACCGCGTTGGACACCACCACGTCGGTGTCCGCGCTCGGCCGCCAGTCCGCCACGTCCCCGATCTTGGCGTCGATCCCGCGCTCGCGGGCCGCCGCGACCATCTCGGGCGAGGAGTCCAGCGCCTCGAGCGTGGCCTCGGGCCAGCGCTGGGCCAGCGTCGCGGTCAGGTTGCCCGGGCCGCAGCCCACATCGACCACCCGGCGCGGGTTTTCGGCCCGCACCCGGGCGAGGAGATCGAAGAACGGCCGTGCGCGATGATCGTCGAAAGCCAGATACTGCTGTGGATCCCACATGGCTGCTCCATCTCTGGTCACCCACCGTGCAAACGAATCAGGCCGGAGAATCATCGATTCTCCGGCCTGAGCTACGTAGTAGCGGGGACAGGATTTGAACCTGCGACCTCTGGGTTATGAGCCCAGCGAGCTACCGAGCTGCTCCACCCCGCGTCGGTGAATACAACCCTACACAGGGCGAGGCGAAGCAGCCTAATCGTGTGGTCGGAGCGGGTTTTTCGGGCAGTGGGCCGCCCGGGGAGCCGGTTCGGGGTCAGCCGCGACGGATGCCGCGGCGGGCCAGGCCCGAGCGGACCGCCGCTAGGCTGGCGTTGAGCTGTTCGGCGATCCGGGCCGTCGACTCACCGTCCCGATAGAGGGCCACGGCCCGGCTGATCTCGCCGTCGCTGAGTTGACGGCCGGGGTTGGGGCGGTTGTTCGGGGTGTAGATGACCGTGGTGCCCGTACCCTGCGCGGGCCGCAGCGCGGCCACCTCGGTGCGCAGCGCCGCCAGTTCGTTGAGAATCGTTGCCAGGGTGGCGTCTTCGTCCGCGTTCTCCTGCTCGTGCCGTTCGCGGTTCTCGTCCTCGCGCACGTCGTCCGCCGCGCTGACCATGACGGCGAGGAAGAGATTCAGGACCACGAAGGTGGACAGCAGGATGTAGCAGAGGAAGAAGATCCAGGCGAACGGCTTCTCCGCCATGACTTCCCGGGCGATGTCCGGCCACGCCTCACCGGTCATGATCTGGAACAGCGTCCACATGGAGGTGCCGAGACTGCCGAAGTAGTCGGGGGTCACCCCGCCGAACAGCTTGGTGGCCATGACCGCGGCGACGTAGAGCACCAGCGCCAGCAGGCCGAGGATCGAGCCCATCCCCGGCAGCGCGGCCAGCAGATTGGTCACCACCTTGCGCATGCTCGGCGTGGCCGAGACCAGGCGCAGCGCGCGCAGGATGCGGAAGGCCCGCAGCACCGACAATCCGCCGGAGGAGGGCAGCAGCGCCACACCCACGACGACGAAATCGAAACAGTTCCACGGATCGCGGAAGTAGCCGAACCGGTAGACGTACAACTTCAACAGCATTTCCACGACGAAAATGACCAGCGCCGCGGTGTCGACGAACGAAATGAACCCGCCCGCAAGGGACATCAGCGTCTCGGAGGTCTCCGCCCCGAGCGAGACGGCGTTGACGAGAATTACCGCGACGACGAACTTCTGAAATCGCGGGGAATCAACCAGCTTTCGTGCACGTTCGCGTAGCAAAACAGACCGCCTCCTGTTTCAGCACTATGCAATTGGGTAACACCGGAATTCGAGCGGATCAGCATTGTTTCGGCCGGAATTCTACGATGCCCGGCCGGTCGGCTCCGGCGGATTCGGCGCAATGAACGGGGCGATACGGGCGGGCCGTCCTACGGCGCGATGAGGCGCGCGGCCGCGCGCACGGTGGACGCACGGCGATCCGCGACCTCGGGGGCCGCGGCGTCGAGGGCGTGCAGGGCCGAGGTACGCGCGAGATCGGTGAGCAGGGTGAGCAGCGTCAGCGGGTGAAAGGCGTCGGTGATCAGACCGGCGCGCTGGCCGCGCCGGAGCTCGGCGAGCTTGGGGGCCACAGCGCGCGCAATCGCCGCGTCGGCCTCGGGGATGGCGGTGCGCTCGAGCTCGGCCCAGGTCTGCAGGCGGGCGTTGTCGGGGTGGGCCAGGTAGTGGTCGAAGAGCCGTCCGGCGTAGGCGGGCAGATCGCCGGCGTCCAGCGCGGTGACCCGGGAGGTCTCGGTGACCCACTGGTCGGTGACCGCGGCGTACAGCTCGTTCTTCCCCGTGAAGTAGGCGTAGAGCCGGTCCTTGCTGGCCTGGGCGGCCGAGGCGATGCGATTGATCCGGGCGCCGGCGATGCCGTATTCGGCGAATTCGGCCTTGGCGGCGGCGAGAATCCGATCCCTCGTGGCGTGTCCGGCTGCGCGCATGCCGGAATCCTATCTTGCCGAACCAAACGGTTCGGGTGTAGGTTTCCCGAACTGAATGGTTCGGGAAACTGGAGGCGTCATGGCGGACACGATCGAACGGTGGCGGGAGCTGGCGGCACTGTCCGAGGGGGTGTCGCCCGCCGAGCTGGACGAGCTCTGGGCCGGGCTGGAAACCGTTCGCGCACAAGACATCCTGGGCGAGTGGAAGGGCGCTGCCTTCCGCACCGGCCACCCGCTGTGCCGGGCGCTGGACCGCAGCCGCTGGTACGGCAAGAACTTCCGCTCCCTGGCCGACGCCGAACCGCTCATCTGCCGGGCCGAGGACGGTTCCCTGTTCTCGAACGTGGAGCTCGGCGGCGGCCTGGCCGGGCTGTGGAACGTCGAGTTCCGCGGCGAGGTCACCGCGACCATGGTCTACGACGGGCGCCCGGTGTTCGACCACTTCAAGCGGCTCGACGACCGCACCCTGATGGGCATCATGAACGGCCGCGCCGAACAGGTGCTGGCCGACGGCGAGCACTTCTACTTCCTGCTCGAGCGGGTCTGACCGTGCCCGCCACCACCGCCGCCCTCTCCCGGGACCCGCGCGCCGGATTCCACATCGAACCCGTCCTGGTGGACGAGCCGCGGGCGGACGAGATCCTCGTGCGCGTCGAGGCCGCCGGCATATGCCACACCGACCTGGTCTCCCGCGCCGCCGGCAGTCACGAGCGACCGGTGCTGCTCGGGCACGAGGGCGCCGGAACCGTTGCGGCGGTGGGCGCCGGGGTGACGGGGGTGCGGCCCGGCGACCGGGTCGTGCTGACCTTCCGGCACTGCGGCGCCTGCCGCAACTGCCGGATCGGCCGCCCGGCCTATTGCGCGCAATCGGTGCGACTCAACCAGTTCGGCGCGCGCCCGGATCGCACACCCCGGGTGACGGCGGCGGGAAAACCGGTGCGGGACGGCTTCTTCGGCCAATCCAGTCTCGCCGGGTACGCGCTGAGCACACCGGACAACACCGTCGTGGTGCCGCCCGCGACCGACCTCACCGTCGCCGCGCCACTGGGCTGCGGATTCCAGACCGGCGCCGGCGCGGTACTCAACGTGCTTCGCCCGGAACCCGATTCGACACTGGTGATCTTCGGCGCGGGCGCCGTCGGCCTGGCCGGACTGCTGGCGGCGCGGACCCTGCCGGACACCCGCGTCATCGTCGTCGAGACCACCGCCGAGCGCCGGGCCACGGCCCTCGAACTCGGTGCGGTCGCCGCCCTGGATCCGGCGACGGACAATGTGGCGGAGGCGATTCGCGACCTCACCGGCGGCGGTGCGACACACGCCCTGGACACCACCGGCAGGCCCGATGTGCTGGCCACCGCGGTGAGCGCGCTCGGGGTCGGCGGAGCGGTGGCCGCGGTCGGGCTCGGCGCGGGCGTTCCGCCGATCGACGTCCGCGATCTGGTCCTGACGGGCAAGTCCGTGCACGGCTGCCTGGAGGGGGATTCGGTTCCCGCCCGGTTCATTCCGGAATTGCTCGCACTGCACGCCGCCGGCAGGCTGCCGCTGGAGCGGCTGGTGCGGTCTTACCCGCACACCGACATCGACCGCGCCCTGGCCGACCAGCGTGCCGGGCAGGTCGTCAAACCGGTGCTCACCTGGGAGTAGGTCAGGGCTTGCGGCCGACAGCGCAGTAGCACGACACCTTGCGGTCGAAGGTCGGGGAGATGTCCATGGTCTGCGCCAGCCCCCAGCGATGCGGGGGCACCACGCCCGGTTCGACGAGTTCCAGGTCGGCGAACCAGGATTCGAGCTCGGCGTGGGTGCGGACCTGGGCGGGCAGTTTGCGGATCCGGTAGACCTCCTGCGCGGCCTCGACCTGTTCGGGCGCGAAATCCGCGGTGATGGTGCAGATGACCAGGAACGAGCCGGGCGCCAGCGCGTCCATGAAGGTTCGGACTATGCGGTGGATATCGTCCTCGACGAAATGCAGCAGCGCGATCATGCTGACGCCGACCGGCTCGGACATATCGAACATCTCGACGAGTTCCGGTGCGCGCAGTATGGATTCGGGATCGGTCACGTCGCCGTGGATGTAGGTGGTCGCGCCGGATTCACCGTCCGCCATCAGGGCGCGGGCATGCGCCAGCACCAGGCGGTCGTTGTCGACGTAGACCACCCGGGCGTCCGGGGTCGTCTCCTGGGCGATCTGGTGCAGATTGGGTTCGGTGGGGATGCCGGTCCCGATGTCGAGGAACTGCCGGATGCCGGCTTCGGCCAGGAATCGCGTACTGCGGTGCATGAACTGGCGGTTCACCCGGGCCGCGATGCGGATGTCCGGCCACACCTTCAGGATTTCCTGGGCGGCACGCCGGTCGGCTTCGTAGTTGTCCTTGCCGCCGAGAAAGTAGTCGTAGACGCGCGAGGTGTGCGGCACCTCCAGCGAGAACTCCCCATTCATTTCCCAGCACCGTTCAATCGACCGATCGAGCGCAAACCCTTGGCACAGGCTAGTCGGCGCAGCGGTCCAACCGTGAGGTTTCGTGCCCGGGATTTTGCTCGCAATATTCGCCGGGTAACGGGGTATGACGTCACCGTACCGAGCCGCACCCGCCGGCAGTATTCGACAGTTCCGGAAGAGGACCCATGCGACGCCACCTGATCGCCGCCTGCATGTGCGCGGCGGCCCTGACGATTCCGGCCTGCGATTACGTCGGCGGCGACAACGGCGCGACACCGTCCGCGCTGTCGACGAGTCCGGGCGAGGCCGCCCTGACCACCTCGAAAAACCTGCTGCCGCCGGAGAATACGCGATCGGTCTCGGTGCCCTCGGGTATCGCGCCCGGCGTGCTGCGCCGCGAGACCTGCGAGAAGTTCGCCGAACGGTTCGAGACGATTCGCCGCGACTCCGGTCAGGAGGGCGTCGATCGGGCCGTCGCGCAGGCGCTGGACGAGTTTCCCGGAACCCCCGACTGGCAGGTCTTCACCGAGGAGCAGCGGCAGGCTTCCCTCGATGGCGTGCGGGACGCCGGGGCCGACACATGCGAGTGACGCGCGTAACCGCCCGCCCAGTTAATAGCTACGACATGTAACAGATACCATCTGGTTCGTGGCCAAATTGAAGGTTTCCGTAGATGTCCCGATCCCGCCCGATCAGGCCTGGGCGCACGCCTCCGACCTGGCCGAACTGGATAAGTGGCTGACGCTGCACGAGGGGTGGCGCGGACCGGTGCCCGAGGGGCTGACCCCCGGAACCAAGCTCGTCGGCGTCGCGACCGTCAAAGGTTTCCGCAATCGCGTCACCTGGACGGTCAAGACCGCCGAACCGCCAAACCGGCTGGTCCTGACCGGTGCGGGCATCGGCGGCACCAAATTCGGGATCGAGCTGAGCGTCAAGCCCTCTCGTACCGGGTCGGACGTGACCGCCAATTTCGAACTCGGTGGCGCGCCGCTGTTCGGGCCGATCGGCTCGGCCGTGGCGCGGGCCCTGCGCGGGGACGTGGAACGGTCCCTGGACAAGTTCGTCGAGCTCTACGGGCGCTAGGAATCCCGGGTGCGTCCGCCCCGCGGCGATACGTCTCGCCGCGGGGCGGACTCACCTCTCAGCCCTGCCGCTGCCGGGCCGCGGATCGGTTCAGCTTCGCGAACGCCTGCCGCAGCTGGATGATTCGGATGCTGCCCGCCACCGCCATCACCAGCAGACCCGCCACCGCCGCCACCAGGATCGCCACGCCGATCGGCAGGGTGAAGTGCCAGCCGAGGAAGCCCAGGCGCACGCTCTCGGTGTTCTGCACGACGAAGATCAGCAGGGCGACACCGAACAGGCCGCCAGCGGTAAGCCCCACCCAGACGCTGCCCGCGCGCGTGCGGCGCATGCGGGGTTGCGGGGGTTCGGGTTTCGGCTCGACGGACGGCGGCGGCGCGGGCGGCTGCACCGGTGGCTGCGTCGGCGGCGCCTGGGGCGGCTGCGCCGCCTGCGGCTCGTGCGGTGGCTGCTGCGGCGCGCCCGGCCTCGACACCACGGGGATGTCCCGTGTCGGCCGGTCGGGCGGAACGCTCTGTTCTCCGGGTTTCACAATGACCTCCTCCGGTCTCTCGCGACCGGCGGGTTCGCATGCGTCCCAGCGCCGGTCCGACACTGAGGAAATGCCCGAATATCGGCCGGTGAATCGGCGGGCATGCCATACGGACGCGGGTGCTCGGCGCAGGAGCCGGCTGAGCGGCTACTTCGCCGCCACACGAAACGGCCGGGCAGCCCGCCGGAGCGCACGGTTCGAGGGACCGCCCTCCCGGCCGGCGTGCCGGGCGAGCCCCCGCACGGCATCACCGGCGGACGCGACCGCAGCACCGGCGGCCGGGCACTCGGCGGCCACCCGCGGATGCGCCACCGGTTCCCGGCGGGAGCACGTCGAGCGACCCGCTTCCCGAGCGGCGAATTGTCGCCGGGGCTAGGCGACCCCCACCGGTGCTGCGTCGGTGCGCGGGAGATCCTTCGGGGCCGCGGAGTTCAGGACCTCGCGCAGCGTGCGGGCTTCGGCGGCGAGGCGGGTGGTCCCGCGACGGTCGGCCAGGGGATGCAGGGCCGGGTAGTCGGCGGTGGCGCCGCAGCGGCGGGCGCAGTCGGCGGCGACCGCGAGCACGTCGGCGAGGCCGTTGGTGCCGCCCTCCCCGAGCAGGACGGGCAGGAAGGCGTCGATGATCGGCCACGCGCGGTGCGGGCCCAGCGCCGACACCGCTTCGCGCAGCGAACCCGCCAGGCGCTTGTTGGGCGTCTCGGGGCGCAGGCACTTGACCAGCAGGTGTGGTTGCAGCTCGCCGGCGGCGGCCAGGCTGACCAGGGCGTCGACGCCCGCGGTCCGGTACCGCGCGTCATCGCCGCCGAGCGCGCGCATGACCTGATCGTGCACGGCCTTACCCTTCTGCCCGGGCAGCTCCGCCAGCAGCAGCACGACGTAGGGCACGCTCGAATCCCAGAAGTCCCAGCGGGCAAGCACTTCCGGATCCGGGTACTCGATCGCGGCGATGGCCAGGAAGTCCCACCTGCGCTTGGGACCGCGGCGCGCGGCGCGCAGCGGCTCCGGGAGGTCGGTGGGCGGCTGCCCGGCCAGGACCGCCGCCAGCTCGCGGGCCTCGGGCGTGCCGAGCGCCGTGGCCGCGGCGCGGGTCGCGGCGTCGGCGCCCGGCGCGACGCGTACCAGGGCCTGTGCGAATTCGATGGGGCCGGGCCGGATTCCGGCGGCGTGGAACAGACGCAGGCGCTCGAGCAACTCGGCGGCGTCGAGCTGTCCGTTGTCGTAGGTCGGGGTGGCGAGCGCGCACGGCGGCAGCGGCGCTTTCGACAGCACGATCTCGGCCCATTCGGCCATGCGCGCGCCCAGGACGGTGGCTCGCCGATCCAGCGACGGCCGGTAGGTGATGATGCCCAGCGCGATGGCCGCCGCGGTCAGCGGCCCCCACGGCTGCTGACCCCACCAGTTGCGCTGTCGCGGTGCGGATTCGATCGACCGCACGGTGCTCAGATCGGGGTCCAGCGCCGGGCGCAGGGCGGCGTCCAGGCCCGCGGGGTCGGCGTGCGCGAAGCGGACCAGGCCGTCGAAGAATCGTTCCCCGCCCCGGGCGTCGTCGCGCGAACGGGCGGAGAGCCAGCGGTAGACATCGGCCAGTTCGTCCGGGGTAGCGGGGATGTCGGCCAGCGGTGCGGGCGCCGGCGGAGACGGCAGGTCGAACGGCTCCTCGACTTCCGGCTCCGGCGCGACGGCGAGGTCCATCCGGGTGTCGTTGTCCGCCTTGGGCAGATAGCGGGTCACCAGTTTCTCGGCTCGGGTGCGGAGCGTGGCGTCGTCGATGGCGGCGGCCAGCTCGGCCCACAGCCGCACGGCCGCGGAGATGTGCTCGGGTTCGGCGCGCACGATGCGCTCGAGCCAGCTCAGTTGCGCGCGAACGAGTTTCTTCTCGGGCCGGGACAGCACTTCGCCGGAGAGCGCGACAGCATCGGCGGAGGAGTACAGCCCCGCGCCGTGCAGGGCGATCAGTACGCCCTGGGCGTGCCCGGCCACGGTCGAATGGCTCTCCACCAGCAGCCGCGAGTAGGTGTCGGCGCGGCTCGCGCATTCGGCGGGCTCGGCGGCCAGCCCGGCGAGCACACTCAACCGGCTCGCGGTGTCGGTGGTGCGGCCGTCGGCGCGCAGCAGGGCGTTCAGGGCACAGGTGTGCAGCTCTTCGCGATCGACGATGCCTTCGCGGGAGAACGTGTTCAACACGTGCGGCCAGGATTCCGCGGGCCGGTCCGGGTCGCTCATCAGATACAGGTCGTTGACCTCGACCAGCCGGCGCGCCAGGACGGGCAGGAACGGATCCGAGCGCAACCGGTCGATCAGTCTCGGCTCCGCCGACAGCTGATGCTCGCGCCAGCGCGGGGGCAGTTGGTCGCGGTCCGAGCGCGCGACCCAGGCGGAGACGAAGGCGTCCGTGGTGGGCACCGGTGCGCCCGAGGTTCGTACCAGGTGCACGATGAGCGGGAAGTAGGGCAGGCCGCGCCAGCCGTCCTCGCGCCCGGCGGCGAGCCGCGCGGCCAGGTCGGCGCGCCAGTCGTTGTCGCGTCCACCGGCCTCGAGGCAGGCCAGCAGCAATTCGGGCCGGGTGCCGACATGCCGGGTCACACCGGTGGACAACCACTGTGCCACGGCGGTGGGCGTCGACAGTGCGCCCAGACCCCACAGTTGCACCGCCGCATGGGATTCCGATTCCGCCTCCCACCAGCTCCGCCGGGGCAGCTTCGACCGCGCGCTCTTCAGCGCCGGGGACAGCGCTCGGCGTTCGGCCTCGGACATGGCCGCCAGCAGCACGGGGATGTGGGCGGGACGCGTGCGCGACAGGCGCTCGGCGTCGAAGATCTCGGTCATCAATACCCTTGGGAAGTCAGCGATTCGGCTATCGGAGCGCGGCGAGCGCGGAGTTGCGGGTGATGCGAACGGCCAGCGCGTGCCGGCACGGGCCGCGCCCGCCGCCGGTTTCGGCCCACCAGTCGCAGGTGCACCGGAAGGTACCGTCGGCGGCCAGCCGGACCCGGTGGACGAAGCCGCCGGAGACGACATCGGCCATCTCGCCGGCCTCGAGCCGCACCGCCCCGGCGGCGACCAGTTCGCGCGCCGCCTTCAAACGCGGGTTGTGCCGTTCGACTCGTCCTGCGGCATAGGGCAATTCGCGGTGGTAGTGCGCGGCCTCGGCGAGATCGTAGCCGATGCGGCCGTCGACGCCGAGGCGGGTGAGAGCGGCCCGGACCCGATCCACGGACAGGCCCGATTGCGCGGCGAGCGCGGCCGTCTCGATCCGGGGATCCCAGGCCAGCAGGACCGACAGCAGTTCGGCGTCCGCCTCGGTCTCGGGATCGGCGAGGGCGCTCAATACCGTTCCCTCACCCGAGAATCCGCGCCCGGTCTCGGGCGACAGCGTGAGCGTCAGGCGCATGCCCGGCAGCGCGATCTCCCACGCCGACGCCGCCAGCCCGCCGTCCGGGGCGGCGTCCGGGCCGTACAGTCGCAGCGAATCGGCATGGCGCAGTACCCGATGCAGGGTGGACAGCCGTTGCGGGCCGGGCAGGCAGACCGCGCCCGGCATCGGGCGCGAGGTCAGGCGCAGCCGCCCGTCGGCGGCCACCACCCACTGCCCGCCGCGGGCGGCGGTGCCGCCCGAGCGCGGCAGCGTCCGCAGGAAGCGCGTCGCCTCGGTGGCCGAGATCTCGGCGCGCAGCGTGAATCCGGCGGCGATGACCTGTGTTTCGGCGAATCCGCGCAGCCAGCGATCGGGCAGCGGGACCTTCTTCTCCACCACGCGATCACCGAGCGTGGCCACTGCCAACTCCTGCGGGCCCACGGTGAGATGCAGCGGATCACCCGCGGTGACGCCGTTGAGCGCGTCCCGCAGCGGGGTGTTCACGTCCACATTCGTTGTGCCGTGGCCGATGTCGCCGTCCAATCCGGCGTCGAGGACGTCGAGGCGGGCGTGCACCCCGCAGCAGGCCGAGAACGATTCGAACCGTAGCCGGTCGCCGTTGCCGGTCACCACCGGGTCCAGCAGCGACGATCCGGTCCGGCGCGGATCGTAGTACCGCGCCGCGGCCACGTCGGCGACCGCGAGCAGGCCCGCCGCCGCGAGCTCGGGGCGGGCCAGGAACCCTTGGAAGAACGTGGGATTCGCGACCTCGCCGGCGGGCGTGCGACCCCCGCTGGTCTGCAGGCCGAGCAGGTCCCGCCCACCCGAACGATCGAGGCCCGACGGCCGGAGGTAGGTGAGCGAATGCGTCGCTGTCGAACTCATGCGACGCACGGTAGAGCGGGGTACCGACAGCGAATCGCGCGTCAGGCCACGGGGGCGGCGGCCACTCCCCGCGTGGCGTTCGTCCGGCGGCGGGCGGCGGCGAGCCGCTTGCCGATCACGCCCTGTCGCGGCGCGAACAGGTAGACGAGGGTGAAGACCGCGCCCTGCACGACAACGATCATCGCGCCGGAGGCGGTGTCCAGGTGATAGCTCAGGTACAGGCCGGTCACCGCGCAGAGGGCCGAGACCGTGGGCGCGATCAGCAGCATGCGGCCGAAGCGATCGGTGAGCAGGTAGGCCGTGGCCCCGGGAATGATGAGCATCGCGACCACCAGGATCACCCCGACGGCCTGCAGCGCCAATACCGCCGTGAGAGCGAGCAATCCGAGCAGCGCGGTGCCGATCAGCTTGGGGTGCAGGCCGATCGCGTGCGCGTGGGTGGGATCGAAGGCGTAGAGGGTGAAGTCGCGGCGCTTGAGGTACAGCGCGGCCGCCACGATGACCGCCAGCACCGCGACCTGGATCAGTTCCGCCCGGCTCACGCCCAGCAGATTGCCGAAGATGATGTGGTTCAGGTCGGTTTGGCTCGGCGTCACCGAGATCAGCACCAGGCCCGAGGCGAACAGGGTGGAGAACACGATGCCGATGGCGGCGTCCTCCTTGACCCGGCTGGTGCTGCGCACCACGCCGATCAGGGCGACGGCCAGGAAGCCGAAGATGATCGCGCCGACGGCGAAGGGCGCGCCGACGATGTAGGCCAGCACCACGCCGGGCAGCACGGCGTGCGAGACCGCGTCACCCATGAGCGACCAGCCGATCAGCACCAGCCAGCAGGACAGCATGCCGCACACCACGGCGGTGATCACGCTGGTGAGCAGGGCCCGGGTCATGAACTCGTAACCCAGTGGGTCCAGCAACATTTCGGACAGGCTCATCTCAGCCCGCCTTCGGCAGCACGTCGCGGGCGGGCAGATCTCGCTCGGGCACGTCGCGGTCGAGCACGTCCATGCCGAAGGCCAGCGCGAGGTTCTCCGGGCGCAGCACCTCGCGCGGATCGCCGTGCGCCAGCACCCGCCGGTTGAGCAGGATGGCCTCGTCGGCGAGACCGGGCAGCGCGTGCAGATCATGGGTGGAGATGAGTACGGTGACCCCGTCCGCGGCGAGTTCGCGCAGCAGGGTGGTGATGGTCGCCTCGGACCGCTTGTCGACCCCGGCGAAGGGCTCGTCCAGCAGCAGAACCGTTGCGCCCTGGGCGATTCCGCGCGCGACGAAGGCGCGCTTGCGCTGTCCGCCGGACAGCTGGCCGATCTGCCTGCCCGCCAGGTCCGTCAGTTCGACCCGCTCCAGCGCGTGCGCGACGGCCTCCCGGTCCGCGCGCCGGGGTCTGCGGGTGAAGCCCATGTGGCCGTAGCGGCCGGTCATCACCACGTCGCCGACCGAGAGCGGGAAGCTCCAGTCCACGTCCTCGCTCTGCGGAACATAGCCCAGGACACCGGATTTGCGCGCGGCCGCCGGGGCGCCGCCGTTGATCAGCACGGTGCCGCGATCGGGGCGGACGAGTCCCATGATGGATTTGAAGAGCGTCGACTTGCCCGAGCCGTTCATGCCGACGAGTCCGCAGATCCGGCCGCTGCCCACGGTGACGGTGACGCCGTCCAGGGCGAGCAGGTCGCCGTAGTGCACGCTGACGTCGGCGACGTCGATCGCCGCGTTCATGACGCGCGCCCGGTCAGTGCGGTGCTGATGGTGGCCGCGTCGTGGCGGATGAGATCGAGGTAGGTGGGCACGGGACCATCACTCTCCGAGAGGGAATCGACGTAGAGGGTGCCGCCGAACTTGGCGCCGGTCGCCTCCACCACCCGCTGCATGGGCGCGTCGGAGACGGTCGATTCGCAGAACACCGCGGGCACCCTGTTGGCGCGCACGAAGTCGATGGCCGAGGTGATTTGCTGCGGAGTCGCCTGCTGCTCGGCATTGACCGCCCAGATGTACTTCTCGGTCAGCCCGGCGTCGCGGGCGAGGTAGGAGAAGGCGCCTTCACAGGTGACCAGCGCCCGCTCGTTGGCGGGCAGCCCGGACAGGGTGCCGACCAGATCGGTGTGCACCTGCTGCAGCTTCGCCTTGTAGGCGTCGGCGTTGGCGCGGAAGTCGGCGGCGTGCGCGGGCGCGAGCTTCTCGAACGCGCGAACCATGTTGTCCACGTAGATCTGCACGTTCAGCGGCGACATCCACGCGTGCGGGTTCGGCTTGCCCCGGTAGGCGTCCTCCCCGATCGCGATGGGCGTCACCCCGTCGGTGACCACCACGTGGTCGACCTTGACATCGGTGACGAACTGCCCGAACCACGCCTCGAGGTTCAGCCCGTTGTCGATGATCAGATCCGCCTTGGACGCCTTGCGGATATCCCCCGGCGTCGGCTCGTACCCGTGGATCTCGGCCCCGACCTTGGTGATCGACTCCACCGCCAGGTGCTCCCCCGCGACATTGCGCGCGATATCGGCCAGCACGGTGAACGTGGTGAGCACGGTGGGCTTGCCGTCCCGATCCGCACCGCCGCCGCACGCGGTGAGCGCGAGCGCGACCGCGCACACACCGCCGATCGATATCAGCGCGCGCAACGGCGAGCGCCCCGAGCGCAAGAGCCAGACCTTCATCACCTGAATATAAAGTTCGGTTCCCCTAACTTTCAAGACCGGGCGTTCGAATAACAGCTGGATCACAGTCCGAACATGCGCGTCGACCGGGCTTTCACCGGTCCGATCCACCCCTTCGCCACCCATCCACGAATGCGTTGCTGGATATTCGCCAGAACTCCCGAGTGCCGGTTCGAATATCGAGAAGCGCCCCAAAATCGGGCAGGTTGCACGGGTCGATCCCGACCCGGGAACGCGACGCGGATCGCTTCCCGCGCGGCCGGCAAACACCGCGCGACCGGGCGGTGGCCGAGATGTGACGTATGCCGCAGGAGCTATCCGCGGGCGACTTCTGAGGTTAGCCTATCCTCGCTTGAGGCTGGCTCGGTTGTCCTGTCGGTTCCGGCGCGGATGCCGGGCAGGCCGGGGCGAGCGTGCGCGGAGCCGGTGGGACGAGTGAACCATGCCGTTCGTTGGCGCGCCGTTCGCGGCGCCGGCTGAGGAGAACGCGTGTGATTGGACTGTACGACCCGGAGCAGGAGAAGAGCAGTTGTGGCGTCGGGTTCCTGACCCGCAAGGACGGCGTCCAGACACACGAGATCATCCACAAGCTGCACGAGGCGCTGTGCGCGGTGCCCCATCGCGGGGGCATGTCCTCCGAGGGCGTCGGTGACGGCGCGGGCGTGAATCTCGATCTGTCCCTGCGGTTCTTCGCCGAGCTCACGGGCCGGGCAGACCTGCGGCTCGGGGAGTTCGGGGTGGGGAACTTCTTCCTGCCCGCCGACCCCGAGCGCGCCGCCGAGGCCGAGACCGTCATCGAGAACGCGCTGCGCGCACAGGGATTCGAGATCCTGCTGGTCCGCGACGTGCCCACCGACGACAGCGCCGTTCGCCCGGCCGCGGTCCGCTACCAGCTCCCGGTGCGGCAGTGGGTCTTTCGGGCCAACTCCGACCGGCGCATCCACGACGCGCTCATGGCGATCGAGGCGGTCGCCTACACCCGGCCCGAACTGCGCGGGCTGTACCCGCTCTCGCTCAGCGCCCGCACCCAGGTGCTCAAGGGCAGGCTGAACTCGCACGAGGTGGTGCCCTACTTCCGGGACCTGAACGATCCGCGGATGCAGGTGCACTCGCTGTTCTTCCACACCCGGTTCTCCACCAACACCGCCCCCGATTCCACGATGGCGCAACCGTTCCGGTTCATGGCGCACAACGGTGAGCTCAACACCGACAAGAAGAACCGGCTCTCGGAGAACGCGCTCGCCCGCGCCCGCAGCCGGGCCATCGTGCGCCCGGCCGGCCAGTCCGACAGCTGCCGCCTGGACCAGACCCTGCAGAACCGGGTCATCGAGGACGACCTGGATCTGGTGACCGCGGTGGTCGCCATGATGCCGCCCGCCTGGGAGAACGACACGACCCTCTCGCCGCGGGTCACCGCCATGCTCGAGTACTTCAGCCTCTACGAGGAGAAGAACGACGGCCCGGCGGCACTGGTCTTCGGCGACGGCGTGATCATCGGCGCCCGGCTGGACCGGCTCGGCCTGCGCCCGCTGCGCACCGTCGAGACCACCGAGTACCTGGGGGTCATGTCCGAAGCGGGACAGGTGTACTTCCCGCCCGAACAGGTGCTGGTGCGCGGGCGCATCGAGGCCGGCGGCATGCTGTTCTTCGATCACGCGGCCGGGCGCGCGTACGGCACGACGGCCGCCCTGGAAATGCTGGCGGCCCGACACGACTACCCGGCCCTGCTGAGCGCCGCCCGGGTGAACATCGCCGATCTGCCGCCCGTCCCGCCCGAGAACCAGAGCGCCCCGGCGCGATACGACGGCGATCTCACCCGGCCGCAGCGCTACGTCGCCTACTCGCTCAATCAGGAGAGCTTCAAGTTCCTGATGGATCCCATGCTGGCCACCGGTCAGGAGAAGATCTCGGCGATGGGCTACGGCGCGGCCATCAACGCGCTCTCGGACCAGGAAGGCGGTGTGGCCAAGTACTTCTCGCAGCGCTTCGCGCAGGTCACCAACCCGCCGCTGGACAGCATCCGCGAGGCCGACGGCATGACCCTGCGGGTCGCGCTGGGCGCCAAGCCCAACAGCGGCGCGCAGGCCGCGCCGCAGATCGTGGTCCGCTCCCCCATCCTCAACCACCGGGACATGCTCAAGATCCGTGAGCAGGGCGATACGCCGGTGCGGCGCTTCGGTATGCGCTATCGCGCCGACCTGGCCGATCCGGCCGCCAACGCCGCGGCGCTGGTGCGCGCGGTGGACGAACTCTGCGACCAGGTACAGGAATTCGCCCGCGAGACCGGTGGCATCGCGATCATCACCGACCGGCACGTCTCGGCCGAGCGCGCCGCGCTGCCGCTCATCCTCGTCGTCTCGGCCATCAATCAGCGGCTCATCGAAGAGGGTCTGCGCCTGCGGGTTTCGGTGATCGCCGAGAGCGGTCAGCTGTGCTCCTCGCACCACGTGGCCGCGGTGCTGGGCTTCGGCGCCTCGGCGGTGTACGCGCTGTCGGTGCAGATGCGGGCCGAGGAGAAGTACGGCGACGACGCCGACAGCGCCTTCGCGCGGTTCGCCAAGGCGGCGGAGAAGTCGCTCATGAAGACCATGGGCCGCGTCGGGTTGTGCACCGCCGAAAGCTATATCGGCGGCGAGTTTTTCGAGCCCAACTACCTCGACACCGCGGATCCGGTGCTGCGCAGGTACTTCCCGAACGTGGTCTCCCCGGTGGCGGGGGTCGGATTCGCCACGCTCGCCGCGGCGGTGGCGGATTGGCACGCGCGGGCCCGCACGGTGCGCGGGGAGCAGGACATCCCGCTGCTGGGCCTGTTCAAGGAGCGCGCGGAAGGGGCCGGGCACTCCTACGGCACCACCGCGGTGCGCGGGTTCGTCGACATGACCGAGGAGGCCATCTCCTTCGACGACACCGCGCGCCCGCACAATCCGGCGATGGCCGACGCCACGCACCTGCGGCTGCTGCCCCTGAATCAGCTCGAGGGCGCGTTCGGGCTCGACGACAACGCCTACCGCAACACCAGTTTCGACGAACTGACCCCGCGCGCCATCGACAGCTTCGACATCACCGCGGGCTACCGCAATTTCGTGCGGGCCATGAACGCCGAACGCGCGCGGCGGCCCGCCGCGCTGCGCGACGTGCTCGCCCTGCCCGCCGATGTGAACTTCGTGCACACGGCCGACGAATTCCGCGGCGAGATGGGGCAGTTCGCGCGGTCGGGCAACAACTCCTTCCTGGTTCGCGGGTTGACGTGCGAGCGGGAAGGCGACGTGTTCACCCTGCGGCTGGCCCACACCCCGCACCGGCTCGCGGCGCTGGCGCAATCGCTGCGTGCCCGATTCGGCGCGGATATCGTCGAGGCCGAGGTCAGCGCCGAGGACCTGCGCGTACGCGCCACCGGTGCGGCCGCGGACTACCTCGCGGCGGTGGACACCGCGCCGGCCTCGATTCCGCTGGGAAAGGTCCAGCCCGCCAGCGAGATCACCGCGACCCTGGCCTCGGGCGCCATGAGCCACGGCGCGCTGGTCGCTCCGGCGCACGAGGCGGTGGCGCACGGCACCAATATGGTGGGCGGACTGTCGAATTGCGGTGAGGGCGGGGAACACATCACCCGCTACGGCACCATTCGCGGGTCGCGCATCAAGCAGTTCGCGTCGGGCCGTTTCGGGGTGTGGGCGGGCTACCTGGCCGATCCCATGCTGCGCGAACTGGAGATCAAGATCGGCCAGGGCGCCAAGCCCGGCGAGGGCGGGCAGCTGCCCGCGCCGAAGGTGACCGTCGAGATCGCCGCGGCGCGCGGAGGGACCCCGGGCGTCGAACTGGTTTCCCCGCCACCGCATCACGACACCTATTCGATCGAGGACCTGGCCCAGCTCATCCACGACTGCAAGGCCGCCCGGGTACGGGTCATCGTGAAACTGGTGTCCTCCGAGGGCATCGGCACCATCGCGGTTGGTGTCGCCAAGGCCGGCGCCGACGTCATCAATGTCGCGGGCAACACCGGCGGCACCGGCGCGGCCGCGGTCACCAGCCTGAAGTACGCGGGCCGCTCCGCGGAGATCGGCGTCGCCGAGGTGCACCAGGCGCTGTGCGCCAACGGTATTCGGCAGAAGGTCGTGCTGCGATGTTCGGGCGCGCATCAGACCGCGAGCGACGTGGTCAAGTCCGCGCTGCTCGGCGCGGACAGTTTCGAGTTCGGCACCACCGCGCTGATGATGCTGCGCTGCGTCATGGCGAAGAACTGCAACATCAAGTGCCCCGCCGGTCTCACCACCAATCCCGAAGTCTTCGAGGGTGATCCGCGCGCGCTGGCACAGTACCTGCTCAACATCGCGCACGAGGTCCGCGAGATCCTGGCCACGCTCGGCGTGCCGTCGCTGCGGGCGGCGCGCGGGCGCAGCGACCTGCTGCACCTGCTCGACCACCCCTCCTCCATCGGCCGCCTGGACCTGCGCCGAATGCTGGCCGTGGCACCGGAATTCGTCGTCGAGAACCCGATATACATGGAGAAGGACTACGCGATCGACGACTCCTTCCTCGCGGCGCTCACGCTGAACGGCGCGGTGCTGCCGCCCGTGGCGCTGACCAACCGGAACAAGGGCGTCGGCGGCCAGCTCGCCATCGACATCGAGCGCATGCTCAATCACGATGCGGCAGACGGTGACGTGGTCGTCACCGACGATCGCGGCCGCAGGCACCTGCAGCCCGGCAGCGTGCGGATCACCACCACCGGGTCGGCGGGCCAGAGCTACGGATTGTTCTGCAACGACGGAATCAGCCTGACCCACATCGGAACCTGCAACGACGGCGTCGGCAAGAGCGCCTGCGGCGGCGAGATCATCGTGCGATCCCCGGGCGGCGGTTCCACCGAGCCCGGAGGCAGCGTGCTCATCGGCAACTTCGCGCTGTTCGGGGCCTCGGGCGGGCGGCTGTTCGTCGACGGCGAGGCCGGTGACCGGTTCGCGGTGCGCAACTCCGGCGCCTCGGCGGTCGTGGAGGGCGTCGGCGAATTCCTGTGCGAGTACATGACCAACGGCGCGGTGCTCAACATCGGCGGCTTCGGCAAGGGCGTCGGCAACGGCATGAGCGGCGGCTTCCTCTACCAGTACGATCCGGACGGCGAGCTGGGCGCGAAGGTCAGCGCGGATTCGGTGCTGGTTCTTCCGGTCACGGACGCGCCGTTCCACGAACAGGCCGCGCGCACGCTGCTGGAGTGGCACGTCGAGGCGACCGGGTCGGCCCGGGGCACGGCGTTGCTCGCGGACTGGGAGACTACCCGCGCGCACCTGGTCTACGCCATGCCTCGCGCGCTGCTGCAGTACCAGGACGCGGACGCGATCCTGGCCGCCAAGACGCGCAAGGAACTGCTCGACGAACTCGCCACCGCGCTGTCCGGGCATCAGGTGCGCAAGTTCAAGCTGTCCTATCGCGACGCGCGCACGGTGCTCGGCGGCGCGGTGCCCGGGTACGGCGACACCGATACCGAGGAGATGTACGCGCTGCTCAACACCTACACGGTGCTGAACATGGCGCAGCAGCTCGCGATGTCGCGGATGCCGGAGGTCACCGCGGTGCAGGATCCGCGCATCGGGGCCGCGGTGCGCAATCTGGTGCTCACCGAGGACTTCTTCCTCATCCAGAAACTGCAGAAGTACGCCCGCGAGGCCATCGACGGATTCGGTGACGAGGATCTGGCGGTCATGGTCGCGGACAAACGACTCACCGACTACAAGCGGGCGCTGAGCGAGCGCAACGTGCGCTCGATGGACAGTCCCGGCACCTACGGCTGGATCCTCTACCAGAGCGCCAAGAACATCGACCGCATCGGTCGCCTGCCCTCCTTCGAGGAACTGTTCGCGCACAAGGCGATTCCGGTCGTCGCGCTGTCCGGTCCCTCCCTGCAGACCACCTGAAGAGCGAGTACATGAAGATCGCCTACATTCCCGAGGATGCTCCGTTCAACGAGGACCAGCGTGCCTGGCTCGCCGGATTTCTGGCCGGATTGCACTCCCGGCTCGCCATGGCCCCGGCCTCGGCTCCGGCGAACGCCGACACCGGCGCTCCGCGACCGTCCCTGCGCATCCTGTACGGCAGCCAGACCGGCAACGCCGAGGGCCTGGCGGCCGACACCGCCGCCGCGGCCACCGCGCAGGGGTTCGACGCGCGGGTGAGCGGACTCGACGAGATCAAGCTCGACGAGCTGGTCGGGTTCAAGTACGTGCTGGTCATCACCTCCACCTACGGGGAGGGCGAGATGCCAGACAACGCCGAATTGTTTTGGGAGGCATTGTCTTCGGAGACCGCGCCGCGGCTGGAGGGGCTCGCGTACGGCGTGCTCGCGCTCGGCGACACCGGGTACGACGGCTACTGCCAGGCAGGCAAGCTCATCGACACCCGGCTGGAGCAGCTCGGCGCGCACCGCGTGGTGGGGCGCACCGACTGCGACATCGACTACGAGACGCCCGCGGCCGAATGGGTGCGCGGCGCGGTCGCCACGCTGGTGACCCTCGCGGGGGCGGGCGGTACGCCCGGCACCCCGCCGCCCAGCACCGTCGCGCGGTCCGGCTGGACCCGCAAGAATCCCTATCCGGCGCAGCTGCCGGTGAACCGGCTGCTGTCGGGGCCCGAGTCGGGCAAGGAGATTCGGCACATCGAGTTCGCGCTGGCGGACAGCGGCATCGCGTACGAGGCGGGCGACGCGCTGGCGGTGTTCCCGGAGAACAATCCCGCGCTGGTGGCCGCCATCGCGGACCACTTCCGGGTGTCGCCGGACACCGTCGTGGACGGTGAGCCACTGCGCGCGGTGCTGGGCCATCGGTACGAAATCAGTACGCCCACCAAGGATCTGCTGAGCGAGGTGGAGAGCCGCGCGGAGAACGAGGAGCTCTCGCACGTGCTGCGCGGTGGCGTCAAGGACGTGCTCGACCGGTGGCTGTACGGCAAGGACATCCTCGACATCCTGCGCATCGGCGGCGACGTGCTCGCGCTGGAGGAGTTCATCGGGCTGCTCAAACCGCTCCAGCACCGGGCGTATTCGATCTCCTCGAGTTCACTGGCGCATCCCGATCGCATTCACCTCACCGTGGCCGGGGTCCGGTATCAGCACGCGGGGCGCGATCGCGGCGGTGTGTGCTCGACCTACCTGGCCGATCGGTGCGGTGACGCGCGAATCTTCCTGCAGCCCAACAAGTCCTTCCGCGTGCCGGGATCGGACGACGCGCCGATGATCATGGTGGGGCCGGGGACCGGGATCGCGCCCTTCCGGGCGTTCCTGCAGGAGCGGGAGCAGCGCGGGGCGGGCGGGCGCAACTGGCTGTTCTTCGGTGATCAGCATCGCGAGCACGACTACATCTACGCCGAGGAGCTGACCGGCTGGCACGAGTCGGGGCTGCTGAACCGGCTGGACCTGGCGTTCTCCCGGGATCAGGCGGACAAGGTCTACGTGCAGACCCGGATGCGCGAGCACGGCGCGGAGCTGTACGCCTGGCTGCAGGAGGGCGGGCACTTCTACGTGTGCGGTGACGCCACCCGCATGGCCAAGGACGTCGACCGGGCGCTGCACGAGATCGTCGGCGAGCACGGCGGATTCGACGCCGACGCCGCCGCCGACTACGTCAACACCCTCAAGCGCGAGAAGCGGTACGTCCGCGATGTGTACTGACGGCCGCCGCTGCGAACACTGCCCCGCCCGCCGCGTCGCCGGCGGGGCCCGGGTGGTCGCCCAGGCGCTGCCCGCGCTCGGCCTGACGGTCACCGCGACCGCGAACGCCGCGGCCCTGCTCAGCCACACCGGCGAGTACCTGCCGCCCGCGTTCCCGGGCGAGGCGCTGGCCTGCGGCCCCGAGGGCATCGCGCTGCGGCTGCATCCCGGCCGCATCACCGATATCCACCTCACCCCCCGCGCGCTGACCCTGGCCGACGCGTCGGGAACCCATCGCGCCTACTTCACCCCGCAGTCCGATCCGATGCTGATCGAGGCGATCGCGCTGGCGCCCGCCGCGCCGCCGGAGCCCGAGACGCCGCTGCGCTGGTCCGAGCTGGATTGGTGGGACACCGACCAGATCTCCCACCTGGACGCCCTGACGACCGACCGCTACCACGTCCTGCCGTTCACCGGCGCGCGCCGCGTGGAGCCCCGCGTGCTCCCGCACCTGCTGTCCCACCTGGCCGACCTGTCCCTGCCCTTCACCGTCGCCGTTCCCGGCGGCGGCTGCCTGCAACTCCATCGCGACCGCGCCGCCCTGGTCGAACACGAACCCGACCACGTGTCGGTGGTCTTCGGCGCCGCCCGCTACGCGATGAGCCCCCCGCACATCCGCGAGTGCTGGCTGACCCACTCACACGGCCCGACCGGCGTCACCTCCGCCCTGGAGCTCTACGACCACGACAACCGCTGCGTGACGGTCCTGACCCAGACCGGCTCGATCTGCCCCCACCTGCACCAGGCCTGGGAGACGATCACGGCCTCCCTCCCAGATCCGGGCACGTAAGGGTGCACACCCACCCGCTCACATCGACAAGACCTGCGATACCAAAGGGCCTCGCCGATGAATGCTGCTCCAGTACCACGACCGGTATACAGATCGATATGAGCAAGCAGATCACCATCCTCCTGCCGGATGAGCTCGTCGATTTCGTCGATGCGCAGGTCGCGGCCCAGCATTGCGGCAGTCGAGCCGCCCTGATCGTCGCCGCCCTGGAGCACTATCGCGAACACACGATCGGGGAATCCATCGTCGCCGGTTACACCGCTGTCCCCGACGGCGACGACCTCGACGAGTTCCTGTCCGACGCGACCCGTTTCGAGTGGGGTGACGAGTCAGGCCGATCCACATCGCCCGACCGGGCACAAAACTCAGACCCGCGCCAGCGCGCGAGATAGCACCACGAGCCAGGACGGGGCCGGATATCCTGGGGGCGAACCGAACTCGGGCGGATGGGGACGTCGTGGAGCACGGGCGAGCGAGCCGGACAGCACTGTCGATGGCGCTGATCCGGGCGGCACACGGGGCGAGTGCGGGGGCAAGGCTTTTCGACGACCCGCTTGCCGCGCGCCTGTGCGGGCTCGAGGCGGGCGAGGTGTCGGTCGCGGCGGAGAACTGGATTCCGGAGGTGTTGCACCCGTGGATCCTGGTCCGGTTCCGGGTCGCCGAGGACGCCATCGGGGCGGCCGTCGGGGCGGGGGTTCGGCAGCTGGTGATCCTGGGGGCGGGGCTGGACACCTTCGGGTACCGGAACCCGTATCCGGGGCTGCGAGTGTTCGAGGTGGACCATCCTGACACGCAGGAATGGAAGCGAGAACGGTTGCGGGACGCGGGGATCGGCGTGCCCGAGTCGGTGGCGTTCGTGGCCGCGGACTTCGAGGGGGACGAGCTGGGCTACGCGCTCGGGGCGGCGGGGTTCGACCGTACGGCGCCGGCGATCTTCGTCTGCCTCGGGGTGGTGATGTATCTCAGCCGGGCTGCCACGCTGCGGCTGTTCGCCTTCGCGGCGGGGCTCGACGCGCACGCCGAACTCGTCGTCGACTATAACGATCCGGCCGCCACCCGATCCGCCGAACAGCGCGCGATGGGAGCGGACGTGCTGACCAGGGTCGCCGACCAGGGTGAGCCGTGGCAGACGTTCTTCGCACCCGCCGAGCTGGCCCGCGAACTCGAAGGTCTGGGCTTCGACCGCATCGCCGACACCTCCGTGCCGGAAACCCTGTCGCGCTACGGATTCGACCCGGACCCGAAGTACGACGTGTTCGCCGGGCGCATCGCGCACGCCGTCCGCGAGTAGCTCCATCGCTAACGCGAAAACCCCGGGCTCGAAGGGTTTCGAGCCCGGGGTTTCCATCGGGGTTGTTCCGGCGCGTCGCGAGCGATCACCGGACCGAGCCGATCAGCAGCTGGTCGGCACCGGATCGTTGCGGAAGCGCGCTTCCACGTAGTTCCACGCGTCCACGAAACCCGCTACGGCCGTGGTCATGTGCTCGGCGATGTCGTACGGCCGGAAGTCGACCGGGGCGCCGGCCTTGCAGTAGCGATCAGCCACCTCGGCCACCGGACCGAAGGAGGTCAGGGTGTCGAAACGGCCCTGCCACAGGTAGGTGGGCGCGGTGGGGATGCCCGGGTAGTGACGCAAGCTGTTCTCGCGCAACACCGCTCGCGCCTCCTGGCTGTCCATCAGGGACTTCGACGCCGCCAGCTGCTCGGCGTTGCGGAAGGCGCCGTGGAACAGCAGGAAGCGACGGCACGCGTCCTGGGTGAACTCCCGGAACCACAGGCCCTCGGGGTTCAGCTGGTCCGAGACCGGAAGCCGGTCCGGGTACTCGCGTTCCAGGCCCATGGCCGCGGCGAAGGCCAGGCCGAAGCCCGGGTGCGGCGCGAAGCCGAGCGAGAGGGCCATCTCCTCGAGATCGGCGGGGACGCCGCCCGCGACGACCGCCGCGATCTTCAGCTCGGGAGCGTAGGTGGGCGCCAGCGCGGCCGCCCACGCGGAAGCCATTCCGCCGCCGGAGTATCCGGCGATCGCCACCGGCGACTGGCCGAGGCCGAGTTCGGTGGCCTTCTGCACGGCCCGGACGCTGTCCAGCGTCATCATGCCGCTCAGCTTGGCCGCGCCGTACGCGGAGGTGGGACCGAGGTAGTCCGGCAGCGAGACCGCCCAGCCCCGGCCGATCGGCAGCATGGCGCCGGGCGCGTCCTGCAGTTCGCCGTTGAACAGCGACCGCGACGGATTGCACTGGGTGCCCAGGGAATTGATCAGCGCCTGGTACGACACCAGCGGCGGGTTCTGCACGCCGATGGGTAGCAGCACGGTCGTGACGCCCATGACCGGGTTGCCGAGGGAGTTGGTGGAACGGAAGGCGACCTGCCAGCCGTCGGTACCGACGTAGGGACCGGAGTCGATCTTGCGGGTCCGGACGACGTCGCCCGGCTTCAAGTTCGCGAGGTCGGCGGGCTGTGCGTAGAAGGCATCGGGATCGGGGGTCGGATACAGCGGGCTGGCGTGCGCGGGTGCGCTCACCAGTCCGAGCGACGCGACCGCACTCAACATCAGGACCGTGGCCCTGAAGGCAACTCTGAACAAGACTTTCCTCGTATGGTCAGCCGCCATCGAACGCTGACTCCTCGGCCCCGACACCTCGAACTCAGTGCGTCGGACGGACCGGCACTTCTCAACTGTGGCTCACACCGACTATTGCGTGCCCTGCGTCTACAGCACGAATCGAAAATGTGAATCTGTCAGTTTCACAATCTAGCCCAAGATCGTTTGGTCGGCTGCACAACCACTCTCGGGGCTTGCGTCCGCGTCCAGGATCGTCACGTCACCGGCCGGGAGTTCGGCGTCGGCGGACGTGTCCTTCAACTCGACGCCCGAGCGCCCGAGCCGCCGCGCACCCTCGATCAGACCGAGCGCCACCCGCGCCGCGCGCGCGTAGCCCAGCCCCTCCGGCGGATGGATGTTCGAGATGCAGTTGCGTTCGGAATCCGCCCGGCCCGGCCGCGGATCGTGGGTCAGGTAGATGCCGAGACTGTCGGCCACCGAGAGCCCGGGGCGTTCGCCGATGAGGACCAACAGCGTTCGCACGCCGAGAGCCTGCCCGATATGGTCGCCGAGCGCCACCCGGGCCTGGGTGGCGATCACCGGCGGCGCGAGGGTGTAGCGATCGCCCAGCGCCGCCGCGATCGCCGCCAGCATGGGCGCCCCGTGGGCGGTGAGCGCACGGGGCGACAGCCCGTCGGCCAGGACGACCCCCACATCCGCACCCGTGTGCGCGATGGCCGTGATCCCTTCTCCGGCAGCGCTTTCCGAGGGCAGTCGGCCCAGATCCGGCCGGCGCAGATACTGCGACCGGTCACCGGCCCGGCTGGCCACGTGCGACGGCTCCCCGAGTCCGAGCGCCCGCACCCGCACGGCCAGTTCGGATACCTCGAGCGGGCTGTGCACGGCGTCGCGGGCCGCCGCGTGCGCCGCGCGGAATTCCAGGACGTCCGCGGTCGGCAACGCGTCCCCGGTCCGTCCGAGGCCGATGCGGGCCTGGGTGCTGCGCCGCAGTTCGTCCCAGAATGCCTGTGCGGTAATCGATTCCGCGCCCCGCGCGGGGACTGCGCCGCTCATCCCGCGATCGCCAGCGCGTGCAGGGGCGAGGAGAGCGGCTCGATCGGCACCACGCGGCCGTGCGCGTCCAGCATGCCGAGCCGTTCCATCCAGGCGGCGAATTCCGGAGCGGGCCCGAGCCCCAGCACCTTTCGCGCGTAGAGCGCGTCGTGGTACGCCAGGCTCTGATAGCCGAGCATGACGTCGTCCGCGCCGGGCACCGCGATGACGAACGCGCAGCCCGCCGCGCCCAGCAGCGTGAGCAGGGTGTCCATGTCGTCCTGGTCCGCCTCGGCGTGATTGGTGTAGCAGACGTCCACGCCCATCGGCAGGCCGAGCAGCTTGCCGCAGAAGTGATCCTCCAGCCCCGCTCGAATGATCTGCTTGCCGTCGTAGAGGTATTCGGGCCCGATGAATCCGACCACCGTGTTGACCAGTAGCGGATCCAGGTCCCGGGCCACGGCGTACGCCCGGGCCTCGAGAGTCTGCTGATCCACCGGCAGCCCGCCGGCGCCCAGGTGCGCGCCCGCCGAGAGCGCCGATCCCTGACCGGTTTCCAGGTACATGACGTTGTTCCCGACGGTGCCGCGGCGCAGTGAGCGACCCGCCTCGTTGGCCTCGCGCAGCAGGGCGATGTCGACGCCGAAGCCGGAATTCGCGCCCTCGGTCCCCGCGACGGACTGGAACACCAGGTCCACCGGCGCCCCGGCTTCGATCAGTCCGACGGTCGTGGTGACGTGGGAGAGCACGCACGACTGGGTGGGGATGTCGAAGCGCTGCCGCACCTCGTCGAGCAGGTACAGCAGATCCGCTGTGGCCCTTGGTGAATCGGTCGCCGGGTTGATGCCGATCACGGCGTCCCCGCAGCCGAGTAGCAGCCCGTCCAGCACCGCCGCCGCGATGCCGCGCGGGTCGTCGGTGGGATGGTTGGGCTGCAATCGCGTGGCCAGCGTGCCGGGCCGCCCGATCGTGGTGCGGAACCCGGCCCGCACCTCGACGGCCCTGGCGACGGCGATCAGATCCTGATTGCGCATGAGTTTGCTGACGGCGGCGACCATTTCGGGCGTGAGCCCCGGTGCGACGGCGGCCAGGGTCGCGGCCGCGGCGGGGGTGGCGGCCACCGTCAGCAACCAGTCCCGCAGCCCGCCGACCGTGAGGTGCGAAATCGCCTGGAAAGCTGCGCGATCGTGGGTGTCGATGATGAGCCGGGTGACCTCGTCGGTTTCGTACGGCACCACGGTGTCGTTCAGGAACGTGGTCAGCGGCACCTCGGCCAGCGCCCACTGCGCCGCCGCGCGTTCGGCGTCCGAACCCGCCGCGCAGCCGGCGAGTTCGTCACCGCTGCGCCGCGGCGTGGCCTTGGCCAGCAGGTCCACCAGGCCGCCGAAGGTGTAGGACGTGCCGCCGATCATCTGGTGGTAGCGCGTCATTCGAGCTCCCGCTCGGCGCGGGCGAGGACGGCGAACTCCTCGTCGGGCGAGTTGGCCACCAGGCGATGGCGGCTGTACAGGCCGAAGTACAGCAGGAAAGCGCAGAAGGCCGCGAGGGTCCACCCGGCCGCGACCGGGTCGACCAGGAACGTCGCCACCACCGACACGCACGCGACGAGCAGTGCGAAACCGGTGGTCACCACACCGCCGGGCGTCCGATACGGCCGGTGCATCCCGGGCTCCCGCACCCGAAGCACGATGTGGCTCACCATCATCAGCACGTAGCTCAGGGCGGCGCCGAAGACCGCCATGTTCAACAGCATCGCGCCCTCGCCGGTCAGCGACAGGCCGAAGCCGACGACGCCCGGCACCACCAGCGCGAGCATCGGGGCCTTGCGGCGATTGGTCACCGACAGCGAGGTGGGCAGGTACCCGGCGCGCGAGAGCGCGAAGGTCTGCCGCGAGTAGGCGTAGACGATGGAGAAGAAGCTCGCGACCAGACCCGCCAGGCCGATGTAGTTGACCGCGGTGGCGGCCCCGCCATCGCCCAGCGCCTCGACGAGCGGGTTGCCCGATGCCGAAAGCTTTTCCGCGCCGAGGGCTCCCGTGGACAGCAGCAGCACCGCGCCACCGGTCACCAGCAGGACCAGCATGGCCGCGATGATGCCCTTGGGCACGTTCTTCTCCGGTTCGCGCGCCTCCTCGGCCGCGAGCGGCACCCCTTCGACGGCGAGGAAGAACCAGATGGCGAACGGGATGGCGGCCCAGATGCCGAACGCGCCGAAGGGCAGGAACGAGGAGCTGCCCAGCGCGTCGGGGTCCGCCGGAATGTCGGTGAGATTGGCGATCTCGAACTCGCCCCACGCCGCGACGGCGAAGATCACCAGACCGGCCAGGGCCACCACCGTGATGGCGCACATGACCTTGAGCGCCTCCCCCGCGCCGGCCAAGTGAATGCCGATGAACAGCGCGTACACCGCGAGGTAGACCCACCAGCCGTCGGTGATCCCGAACAGGTTCAGCGACTCCACGTAGCCGCCGATGAAGGTGGCGATGGCGGCGGGCGCGATCGCGTACTCGATGAGAATGGCCGCGCCCGTGGCGAATCCGCCCCACGGACCGAGCGCCCGGCGCGCGAAGGTGTACCCGCCGCCCGCCGCGGGCAGGGCCGCGGACAGTTCGGCCATCCCCAGCACCATGGCCAGATACATGCCCGCGATCAGCACGGTGGCGATCAGCAGCCCGCCGAACCCGCCCTCCGCGAGCCCGAAGTTCCATCCCGAGTAGTCCCCGGAGATCACGTAGCTGACGCCGAGCCCGGCGAGCAGTACCCACCCGGCGGTTCCCTTGCGCAGCGTTCTCTTGGCCAGATAGTCGTCCGAGGCGGCGTCACCGTCGAGGTCGGTCCGGGTCACAGCAGTCATAGAGAGACTCGCACTCCTCACGCACTGATCTGGGCAAATGCCCAGGAAGGTCTACTCGCCCAAGTCTCCCGATCGATGTTGCTGAATTGTCACCGGTGTCTTCCGGCGGGATTACCGTGGGTTACGTCCCGGCCCGATGCGCTGCGGGACGGGCGGCGGGCCGGAGCGCACCGGCGGCCGTCCGTGTACCGCGACCGGTTCCGCCTGCCGCCCGCGTGCGTGCCGCCGAGCGGCGATCGCGTACAGCTCGCGCAGTTGCGGACCGACCCGTCCGCCGTCCCGGTACCACCCCGCGAAGCGCCGCTGATACTGCTCGAACCAGATCGGATCGTCGTGCAGGAAGAGAATGTCGTGCACCGCCATCCGGCGGACGGCGAACACCGGCAGCGGCGCGCGGTTCACCGGGAAGACCGGGTTGCGGATACCGGGCTCGGTGCACGCGGGGTGGAACTGCCCGAGCATGTAACCGCGCACCGCGGCACGGGTTTTGGCGCGGCGACGGCCGTCGTCGATGCGCGACCACGCCGCCTCCGGGAATCCGGTGACCGGCACCACGAGCGTGCGCAGGTCACCGGGGCGGCCGTCGAGCGCACCCGCGTGGAAGTGATCGACGACGGCGTCGAGGAGCCCGGTCAGGCGATAGCTCGTCGGCGGCCCGTGCCAGCGATGCTGTCGAATCGACAGCGCGTTGGCCTTGATGGCCGGAACGACGAAGGGGCACACGGGGCCCGGGCGACCCAGCAGCGGATGCGGACGCCCCAGGTGATCCCGCAGCCAGCGGGAAACCGCTTGGGCGACAGCGGGATCGGGGTCGGACAGCGAGTACTTCATCCGGTACTTCCTCGGGTCGTCGGGTACCGCGGCGCTGCGTATGCCAAAGCATAGGAATGATTCTGTGGCATATCTGGGCGTAGTCGTGGAATGTGCAGCGAGTCACAGGGTGGGACCCGCAGCTATCGATGCGATTTGAGCAGCGGAAGTATGCTGTAGCATGGGCGCTCGCGGAGATACGGCGCCGAAAATCGGGGGGTCTGACATGAACGAAGGAGCGGCCTTCTCGGAGCGGCTCGAGTACCTGTTCCATACGATGCCCAACGCCAGGGGACACCGCTATACCGCCGACGAGATCGCGCGCCGCGCCACCGAACTCGGCCATCCGATCTCGTCGGTGTATGTCTCCCAACTGCGTTCGGGCCTGAAGCAGAATCCCTCGCTCAAACACGCCGCCGGGCTGGCCGCCGCGTTCGACGTGGACATCCGGTTCTTCACCGATGACGACGCGTGGCAGCGTGGACGACAGGAGATCGAGTACCTCCGCCTGGCGACCGCGCCCGATATCGAGGCACTGGCCTTCCGCGCCCTGGACCTGTCGCAGCAGTCGCTGGCCTCGCTGATCGACTACCTCAAGTTCCTGCGGGTCAAGGAGGGCCTGCCCGCCGATCCCCCGGACCTGCCCGAAGCCAAGGGGTGAGCGAGCGGTTCACCGCGAGCAGCGCGCCGGCGGCGCCCTGAACAACGCCGCGGCGGCCAGTTCGTAGGCGGCGTGATGGACGCCGTCATCGGGAACGAGCAGGCTGATCGTCTCGTGGTCCAGCGCCCGGGCGGCCGCCAGCGCCGGAGCGTCGCGCTGGAGCAACCGCAGGCCGTCACTGACCTCGACCAGCATCTCGGTGACCCGCGTCTCGGCGCGCCTGCTCATCCGCGTCCGGAATCGGATCTGCGGATAGCGCTCCAGCAACCAGGAGTGCAGGGGCGCGAGCTGTTCGAGATAGGACAGCGCGATCCGCGTGCTGCGCACCGTGCCCGACAGGACCGGGCCGATGGTGCCCGCGACCAGCAGCACCCCGCCCACGATCTGCAGGCCCGTGGTCACGCGCTGCGCCCACATCGGCGGCAGCCCGGGCCACACCGTGACCACCACGATCACCCACACCTCGTAGCCGATGAACAGCACCGTCACACCGGCCAGCGCCGCCAGCAGCGTGCGCCGCCAGGACTTTTCCCGGCGGAAGGCGCGGGCGGCGGCGCGCGCCAGCGGCAGCAGCGCGTGAATCACCATGAGCCCCTGGATGACCCAGTAGAGCCGCATCCCCGGACTGCCGCCGATCTCGTACCCGAAACCGAAGCCGTCGGGCTGCTGGGACGAGGTCGCGAACAGGACCGCGAGCACGACCAGGACGACGGCGTAGGCCACCCGGGTCGCCAGCACCCGCCGCCGGTTCGATTCGGGACCGGTCGCGAGGTAGTCGAGCCAGTACAGCGTGGACAGGGCCAGCGCGCCCAGGATGCACAGGTGGCTCAGGAAATACGCGGAGTTGACGCGCACCGCCGCGAACAGCGCCTGCGGGCTCGGGGTGATGAGCAGATAGCCGAGACAGAACAATCCCAGCACGGCGATCGGAACCAGTTGTCCCCGTGCGCCCTGCGGGGGCAACTGCCAGATGGCCGCGAGCATGCCGACGAAAATGAGAGCGCCCATGGCCGCGCTGAACTGCGTCACCGGACTACTCGATTCGGATGCGCGGAAAGCCCAGCGCGGTGAGGATTTTCGCCTGCTGGCTGGTATCACCGCTCCACAGGATCGTGCGCAGTGTCCGCCGCGCGAACGCCTCGGCCTCGCGCTCGCTGCGCATGTCGTAGGAGGATCGGTGCCGCACGCGGGCGAAATGCCCGGCGGCGCCGGGCCCGATCACCGAACACAGCGCCAACCCGGTCTCGACCCGATACTCGAGGGCGCTGTGGCCGTACAGGATATGCCCGGCCTCGTGCAGCACCGTGTTGATCCGCGCTATCGCCGGCAGCGCCGCGTCGTACTCGATGAGATCCCCCGCCGCGGTCCGGATCCATCGCCCCGCCACCGCGGGCGGCAGTGTGGTGCTGGCGACGATCCGAACCGGAGTTCCACTGGCCTCGAACAGAATTCGACTGAAGCCGGCCAGGGTGAACGGCTGCAACTGGGCGGTGTGGCGCTGCACCGCGGTCAACGTCCGACGTCGCGCTCGCCGGGTCATGCTCGCCGTAGCCCACCACCGCTCATGCGCTCGGACAGTACCGGTTCCCACCGGAGGGTGTCCAAACGAACTCGGTTCTACGCCACCGCATCCGGCGCGGGCGCGGTGAGCGAGTCGAGCAGGGCGCCGCGGAGTTCGTAGAAGGCGGGGTCACGGTTGAGATCGGCGGGATTGCGCGGACGCGGGAAGGGCACCGCGATGTCCCGGGTGATCGTGGCGGTGGGGCCGTGGGACATGACGAGAATGCGATCGGACAGCACGATCGCTTCGTCGACGTCGTGGGTGACCATCACGACGGTGCGGCGTTCGGATTCCCACAGGCGCAGCAGTTCGCCCTGCAGGTCGACCCGGGTCAACGCGTCCAGGGCGCCGAAGGGCTCGTCGAGCAGCAGCACCTCCGGCCGCAGGGCGAAGGCCCGGGCGATCCCGACCCGCTGCTGCATGCCGCCGGACAGCTCGGCCGGCTTCTTGTCCTTGTGCGCGGTGAGCTTCACCAGGTCGAGGTAGTGGTCCGCCAGCGCCGCGCGCTCGGACTTCGGCAGTTCGGCGCGGGCGCAGTTCAGCGCGAACAGCACGTTCTCGCGCGCGGTCAGCCACGGCAGCAGCACGTGCTGCTGGAAGACCATGCCGCGATCGTGGCCGGGTCCGGTGATGGGTCTGCGCGATAGCCAGAGCAGACCGGCGTCCGGCGCGGTGAGGCCCGCGATCATGGACAGCACCGTGGACTTGCCGCAGCCGGACGGCCCGATCAGGGTCACGAACTCCCCCGCGGCGATCGAGACCGTGGTCGGCGCGATCACCTGGTGCCAGCCGGTCTTGCCCGGGTACCACTTCTCGACCGCTTCGAGCGCGAGCGCACCCGAGCGATGCCGTTCCGAATCAGGCTGTGCGGTCATATCTTTCACTCTTTCCTCGGTATCGCGGGGTCAGCCGCGCGGAATCCGGGTCGCGGCCCACACCACGAGCCGGTCGAGCACGAACCCGACCGCGCCGATGAGCAGGATCGCGACGACGATCGCGGGCACCGACAGCCGGTTCCACTGGTTCCAGACGAAGTAGCCCATCCCGCGACTGCCGACCAGCATCTCCGCGGCGATGATCACCAGCCAGCCGGTGGACAGGGACAGCCGCAGGCCGATGAGAATCGACGGCAGCGCGGCGGGCAGTTGAATGCTCCGGATCACCTGCACGCGTGAGGCTTCCAGGGTTCTGGCCAGCTGCATGTAGAGCGGGTTCACCTGCTGCACGCCGTCGATGGTGTTGAGCAGGATCGGCCACAGCGAGGCCATCACGATGACGAAGATCGCGGTGTGCTCCGAGTCGCGCAGCAGCGCCAGCCCCAGCGGCAGCCAGGCCAGCGGGGACACCGGCCGCAGCACCTGCACGAACGGCTCGGTGGCCCAGCGGATTCGGGTGGAGTTGCCGAGCAGGAAGCCCAGCGGGATAGCGATCACCGCGGCGATGAGGAACCCGGTGAGCACCCGCTGCAGACTCGCGGCCAGATGCCAGAAGATTCCCACGCTGGCGGGGCCGGTCACGTAGAACGGGTCACGCAGGATCGCCACCAGCTGATCCCAGGTGCCGCCGGGGGTCGGGGCCAGTCCATCGATGCCCTGGTCGGCGGTCGCGACCGACCAGATTCCCACTCCGACAATGGATATCACCAGGAACAGCAGCACCGATCCGGCCACCTTGGCGCGGAAGGCGAGCCGATCGGCGGCGACCTTCGCGGCCACGCTCGGCGGGGTGGTCGCGCTCTTCGCGCGGGTCACGGGTTCCTCCGCGACGACGGCGGGCGGGTCTTGGGCTCGGGTCATAGTGTCGATACCTGCTTTTCGATCCAGGGCGAGGGATTGTCGGGGTCGAAGCGACGGCCGTTGATGGTGAGCCCCGCCGCCGGGGCGGGCGGGTTCGCGCCGAGGGCGGTGAAGGCCGCGCGCGAGGCCGGCTCGTCGAACACCGAGCGCACCGTCTCGCGATACTGCTGCGGCGTGGTCCAGCGGCCGGTGTCCGCGAGCCCCCAGCGCTGGAACTGGGTGAGCATCCAGATCCCGAACGCCTCCTGCGGATAGGGCTCGAATCGGACGCGGTCGGGAACGTCGCGGTTGCCGCCGGCGCCGTCCGCGAACCGGCCGGTGAGAATGGACTCGAGGAGTTTCGGCTGCTGGTTGAGGAACTGTTCGGGAGCCATGGAATGCGCGGCCGCCGAGCGGTTCTCGGCCCGATCGCTCCAGAGCGCCGCGTCGTGGATGGCCCGCGTGATGGCCTGGTAGGTGACCGGGTGCTGTTGCGCGAACGCGTCGTTCACGCCGAAACCGCAGCAGGGATGCCCGTTCCACAGATCCCGGGTGAGGGTGAACAGGAAGCCGGTCCCCGTCGCGACGGCCCGCTGGTTGAAGGGGTCGGGTCCGAGGAAGCCGTCGATTCCGCCGGTGATCAGGTTGGCGACCATGTCCGGCGGGCGCAGCACCCGCAGTTCGACGTCGGCGTCCGGATCGAGCCCGCCGCCGCTGAGGTAGTCCCGCAACAGCAGGTTGTGCACCGAGTAGTCGAACGGCACGCCCAGGCGCATGCCCGCGAAGTCGGCCGGCCCCCGCACCTTCCCGATGTGTCTGCGGTGCAGCGTGATCGCCTGACCGTTGGTATTGGTGATCAGCGGCAGCCGGGTGCGCATGCGCCCGGACGCGAGCCCCTGGTCGATGGCCAGCGGCATCGGCGCGAGCATGTGCGTCGCGTCGATCTCACCGGTGGCGTAGGCGGCCCAGACCTCGGCCCAGCCGGAGAACTTCTTCAGGGTGACGTTCAGACCGTGTTTGGCGTAGACCCCGAGGGCCTTCGCGTTGACGATCGGCGAGGAGCACGTGATGGGGATGAAACCCACCGTGATGTCCGGCTTTTCGATGCCGGGCAGCGGTCCGATCGCGGCGCCGGGCACGGTGGTGCCGGTGGCCGGCGCGGCGGCGGGCGGTTTCGGCGCGATCGGCGCGCAGCCCGCGGCCGCGAACGCGCCGACGAGGGTGGCCCCGGCGCCGAGGAAGCGCCGGCGGGGCAGGGGGCTCGGCATGGTTCGACTCCGATTCGAGGGGATTCCGGCGATGTCGCGAGGCCGGTCAGAACCGGTAGTCGAGGAATTTCCCGTCCAGCGTCACGACCACGCGGTCGCCGTCGGGATCGGGCCTGCGTTCGACCGTCAGCTGGAAATTGATGGCGCTCATGATGCCGTCGCCGAATTCCTCGTGGATCATTTCCTTGATCGCCGGGCCATAGACGTTCAGCGCCTCGTAGAAACGGTAGATCGTCGGGTCGGAGGGCACCGGATTCTCGAATGTGCCGCGATAGGGCTGGGTTTGCAGGGATTCGACGACATCGTCACCGAGTTCGAGCAGCGCGGCGACGGCGCGGGCGTCCGATTCGGGCATGGGATGCTGGCCGTATAGGGCGGCAATGGTCCAGGCCAGCGGTTTACCGATCGCGCCGGCGAGTTCACGCCAGCTCAGCTTCATCCTGATCCGCTGCGAGACAATAAGTTTCGTGGCCTCGGTTTTGTCCATGATGGGGGTCATCCCGGCTCCTTCGCTGCGCGCTGTCCGATGTGCTTCGCGTATTCAGTCGACCATTTCTCCCTGGGCGCGCAGAAGCGAAAATGACGCAGGGGTGCGGGCAATTCGCGCAGGATTTCGCGACGGACGCCGAATTTACCGCGGCGTAACGGCGGGCGGTGGGGCCGTAACACGCGCGGTCCTACACTGGCGTCTTTCAGCACGGAAGCGCGATGGCAGATGAGTACAGCCGGAATCGCCGTGGCACGGCAGGTGATCCAGTCGATGGATCAGGCCGCCTGGGTCGTCGACCCGGCCGGGCGGATCGTGATGATCAACGGGTCGGCGCTGTCCGCGTTCGGCTACCGCAGCGACGACGACGTGGTGGGCGGGTGCAGCCACGCGGCGTTCCACCACACCCAGGTCGACGGCGAGCCCTACGACCGGTCGAGCTGCCCGATCCTGCGCGCCTCGCGCGGTGTCCACCCGGCGGGAACGGGTGCGGAATGGATGATCCGCCGCACCGGCGTCGCCCTGCCGGTGTCCTGGTCGGCGTCGAAACTGTGCCTCGACGCGGCGCCGCTGACCCTGATCGCCCTCACTGTGCTGGACCGGCATTCGACCGGCGAGCAGGGTCCCGACCACATCGTTCGCGAGCGCGCCTCGGTGCTGCAGCGACGCGCGCTGCACGGGAAGGCGTGCGACCTGATCGCGATACACGCCGCCGATCCCGGGCTCTCCCCCGCCGTCCTGGCCCGCACCCTGCACGTGTCCCTGCGCCACCTGCAGACCGCGTTCGCCGAATCGGGTACGACACCCGCGCACGCGATTCGCGTCGCCCGCCTGACCCGGGCCGCGGCGCTGCTGGAGGCGGGCCGGACCGTCGCGGACGTCGTCGAACTGTCCGGCTTCACCGACCCCTCCACGTTCCGCCGCGCCTATCGCCGGCATTTCGGGACCGGGACGTCACCGCGCGACGCCTGAGGCCGCACGGTGAACTCGGTGCCCGAGGGTTGTCGACGGCGGAGCCGGAAACCTATCCGGCCCTGAGGGTTTCCAGCTCGCGGACCAGCTCCGAGGCGGTGACGGGATCGAGGGCGCTGCCGGTCGATTCGACGGCGGTGACGGTGTGGGTCGCGTGGCGCATCAGGTCACGCCATTCGAGGCTCGGCGAGATCCACAGCTGGGCCGTGTCGCCGCCGGGCAGCGGCCGCACCATGCGGTCGATGGCGCCGTCGGAGGTTTCCCGTATCCAGCCGAGGTGTGTCAGCGCCAGCAGCCGGCCCGGGGAGGTCGCCACGCCGTGGTAGTCGCGCAGCGCGGCCGCGAGCGCGCCCGGTTGCCAGGTCGGCCGATCGAGCTGCGAAAAGGGTTGCAGCATAGCGTAATCGGCGAAGAGCTCGGTCCACTCGGCGAGCGTCCCACCCAGGTGGAGCGGGTGCGCGATGCCGACCTCGGCGGCATCGTCGACGGTGAACGGGTCGTCGTTGACATCGGCGAAGGTGAGATCCTCGGCGATCCGGAACGACTGCCGGACGGCGCCGTCGGCGTCGACGGTCACCCACACCAGTCGGCGGGCGAGCTGCCGCAGCAGCGGATGGTCGACGAACAGCTCCCGATGCGCCCGCGCCGACCACCGGCGGCCCTCGATCATCGCTCGCTCCAGCCGCCGGATCTGTTCCTGGGCAACCTTCTTCGTGCCCGCGTTCAGCAGCGTGAACCGGTCGTGGGCCGCACCGGCAACCGCGCGATCGTCCTGGGCGGCGGGCTTGGGCAGCGTCTTGCGGCGCGGGCCTCGCGCCCAGGAGCCGTCGTCGGTCCGGCGACCGTCGTGGACCACCGGTTTCAGGTGTTCGTCCAGATCGATGACGAATCCGCGGGATCCGTAGTCCAGGACGAGACTGCCGTCCGCGCCGAGCCCGAAGTCGGGGACGGCGCGGTCGGCCAGCTCGTCGGTACTGATCCGGTGCTGCGCCGCGACGGCGTCGAGCTTGGCGCGCGCGGTCTTCCGGAAGCCCCGCTGCCTGGTGCGGAGTCCGATGTCGCGCAGGTGCCCGAGGGCGGCGGGCGTGCCGATGTCGGCCAGGACGTCGAGGGCGGCCACCGCGCGGGACACGGCCGAGTGCCGCGGCCACTGCAGGATCAGCGGGACCAGCAGCCGCGCCGCCTCGTCGTCGCCGAACAGCCCCACCGCGCGCAGGGTCCAGATGCCGCCCGCCGGGTACTCGGCGAACACCCACGCCTGGAACAGGCCCCACGCGAAGCCCGCCATCGACATCGGGTCGAGGATGGCCGACAGCTGTGCGATCGCGGCGGGATCCGGATTCCGTTTGGCCAGCAGGGCGCACACCGCCGCCACCGCGGACTCGGGCAGCGCCCGCGCGGTGTCGTTCGTCAGCAGCGGGGGCAGCACGGGCAGGAGCAACCAGGGCGGCGGCGCGGCCGGTGCGCGGCGCGGGCGCAGCACATCCGGCAGCTCAGCCGGATCGACGACCGCGAGATCCGGCAGCCCGACACCGAATTCCGCCGCCAGGTCCGGGTTTCGGTAGGCGTGCACGCGCAGCATGGTCGCCACCGCCGGAATCCGCGCGGCATCGGCCGCCAGCATCCGCATGGCACGGCGCGGAAAGCGTTGCGCGGCGGCCATCGCCGCGGTCGGGACGCCCCACCGATCCAGGTTCGCCAGCAGCAGTCCGAACGCCTCGTCGGTGGGCAGGTACGCGAGGATGTCGGCCAGGTCGCGCGTGTCCTCCCGGGACCAGCTCGTCACGTGATCCACGAAGGCGATGGACGCGATCGTTTCAGCTGCCTCCGGGCCGACGCGCGCGGCCATGCCGATATACCCGGCGGTGCGCACGCTACCGCGGTTGTCCGGCCGCAACTGTGCGATGAAGGTCTTCAGCTGCGGCGCGGTGGTGACAGCTGTCGCGAGGTTCGCGTAGATGGTGTGCGCCCAGTAGTCATCCGCCGACGGTGGGTCGGCGAGATCGGCGGAGACCCAGGACTCCGCGGTCGGCGCCAGGTAGCTGGAGGCGATACGAACCGCCCGAGCTCTCGGCACCGACCGTATCTCGGCGATTCTCGCGACAGCGGCCCGGTAGTGCTCGTCGGTGGCGGTAGCCAGATGCTCGCGTGCTCGCTCCAACGCGGACAGGGAATGCAAGTAGTAGAAATACCGCCCGGCCGACCACGGCGTCAGATCGTAGCCGCGACCGCCCTCGACGTCGCGGTACCCGCGGGTCATGGTGGCGACGATGAGCGCCGCCTCGGCGGCGAAGGCCACACCGCGGCGGGCCACCCACGCGTCGACCACCATGGCCCAGTGGTCGTCCGAGCCGGAGCTGTCCACGCGCGGCCGCCCGAGTTCGATCACGAGCGCCAATCCGGCCGCCCCGAGCGGCGTCGCCGTCGCCGGATCGGTCAGCGCCGCCACGGCGGCGGCGCTCGATGCTTTCGGAAACGAGGCTTCCAGCACCCGGCGCAGCGCGTCTCGTTCCACCTCGATCAGCGCCTCGTACCGATCGCCGGCCCCCGGATCGGGGGTGAACGCCCGATACGGCGCGAAGCCGCGAACCGGACTCACCACCTCGGTCCATGCCTCGGGAACCCGCCAGCGGTCCTCCCCGACTGCGTCATGATCGTGATCGATCCCGTTGGCCATCAACGCCCTCCCCGGTACTGCGAACCTTTGCGGGGATTCAAGCAAACGCGACCGACAACGGCTCTCGCCCTGCACGGTTCGGCATCACGACCGCCGATGCCGTCGCGGCCATGGCCGCCATCGTCATCAGCCCTGCGAGCCGGACGCGGCAACTCGCTCGGGTTCCAGCACATCCGCCACCACCGCGGCCACCTGCTCGCGAAATGCCGAGGGGCCGAACGACTCCGCGTGGGCGCGGACGACGGCCGGATCGTAGGTCGCGGAGTCGAACGCGGTCATCCGGTCGGCCAGTTGCCCGACCACCTCGTCGTCGGAACCGGGATCCACGTACTCGCCCGTCACGCCCGGGCGGACGGTGTCGAGCGCGCCGCCCTCGGACACCGCCAGGACCGGGGTGCCGCAGGCCATGGCCTCCACGGGGACGATGCCGAAATCCTCGATGCCGGGCATCAGCAGGGCGCGGCAGCGGCGGTACATGTCCACCAGGACCTCGTCCGGCGCGGCCCCGAGGAAGGTGGTCTCCGGGCCCGCGATGTCCTCCAGTTGTCTGCGAAAGCGGCCGTCGCCGACCACGACCAGGCGGCAGCCCGCCCGGCGCGCGGCGCGAATCGCGAGGTCCGGTCGTTTGTAGGGGACGAGCCGTCCGGCGAACAGGAAGAAGTCCTCGCGTTCGATGGCGGGGTCGAGGGCGAATCGGTCCAGTCGCACGGGCGGATTGACCACCGTCGCGGGCAGCCCCCACCAGTCCTGAACCCGCTCGGCGACCGCGTGCGAGTTGGCGATCACCCGGGTCAGGCGCGGGGCCGCGCGGAGTTCGGCGCGGCGCGCGAGGCCGCCGAGCCCGGCCAGGGCGAGCTGGCCCGCGCGACCGCCGCCCTCCTGCGCGCGCAAAGCCCTGTCCCAGGCCCAGCGGGCCGGGCTGTGCACGTACGCCACCACGGGCGCGTCCGTCGCGAGGGCCGCCTGGGTGGCGAAGGCGTGATGGCTCACGACCACCGCGTCGAACCGGCCCGATAGGGGCAGCCCCCGGAACGCGCGCGGCACGAAGGGCAGCAGGGGCGCGTGCGAGCGGCGGCCCGTCGCGGCGTGCGCGCGGGTCAGCCAGGTGTCCTCGATCTCCGTCCACGGCATCACCAGGTTGTCCGCGGGCGGCGCGGGTGACCGGCCCGCGTCGACGATGGGCGCGAAAACCTGTGCGCCGGGCCATGTTCTGGTGAACTCGGCGACCACCGCCTCCGAGCCGCCGTACTCGGTGAACCGCTCGTGCACGATGCCGATCCGCGGCGCGCTCATTCGGCGGCCTGCCCGATGCGGCGGGGTGCGGCGAAACGGCGGATCGCCGGCGCGGTCGGGCGGCCGCGCAGCAGCCCGTCGACCCCACCCCGCTCGAGCGCCCGGCGATAGACCGCCGCGGCGGCCCGGCAGGCCTCGATCGTTTCGTCGATGTCGGCGTCGGTGTGGGCCGCGGAGGTGACGAACGATTGCCCGAGCACTCCCCGATCGAGCATCTCCTGCATGAACAAGGTGCGAAACTCCTGTGCTGGTTGTCCGGAAGCGTCGGCCGTGCGGAATATCAGGCACGAGGGGCGGCCGACCACTCGAAGCTGTTCGGCGATACCGGCTTCGGCCGCGACGGCGTTGACGCCCGCGGCCAGCCGGCGGCCCGCGTGCTCCATCCGGCCGACGGGATCGGTGGTGGCGTAGGCGCGCACCACCGCGCGGAACGCGGCCAGTCCACCCGATTCCGGGCCGTGCGTGGTGGAGAGCAGGAACACCCGGGCCCGGTCGGTGCGCAGCCCACCGAGTTCCATGAATTCCCGTTTGCCCGCCAGCGCCGAGATCGGGAACCCGTTGCCCATCGCCTTGCCCCAGCACGAGAGGTCCGGGGTGACGCCGTACACGGCCTGGGCGCCGCCGGAGGACCAGCGGAATCCGGTGATGATCTCGTCGAAGATCAGCAGCGCGCCGTGCCGATCACACAGGGCGCGAACGCCTTCCAGGTACCCGGGCGGGGGTTCGGACAGCGCCGTCGCCGCCTCCATGATCACGCAGGACACCGCGTGCTCGGACAGCAGCGCCGCCAGCGCGTCCAGGTCGCCGTACTCGAAGCGAACGACGGTCCCGGTCTCGGGAATGCCGTCGTTCATCGCCGTGGTGCCGATGAACCAGTCGTCGGTGGAGAAGAACGGCTGATCGCACACCGCCACCGTGGTGCGGCCGGTCGCGGCCCGGGCCAGTCGCACCGCCGCGGTGGTGACGTCGGAGCCGTTCTTGGCGAACTTCACCATGTCCGCGCCCGGCACCAGACCCAGGAAGTCCTCGGCGGCGAGCAGTTCCAGCTCCGTGGGGCGGGAGAAGTTGACGCCGTCGGCGATCGCGGCCGAGACCGCCTCGACCACGGGCCGGTAGCCGTGGCCGAGCGTGACCGACCGCAGGCCCATGCCGTACTCGATGTACTCGTGGCCGTCCACGTCCCGGACCCGGCATCCGTTGCCGCGCACCAGCACCGGGGCCATCGACTCGGGGTACTGGTCGTCGCCGCGGGCGTAGGTGTGCGCGCCGCCCGGCACCAGCTCGTGCAGCCGGGCGCGGGCGGCCGCGCTGCCGGCGAGGTGCGGGTAGGACGGACTCGATACCTGCGGACCGGAGGACATGGCCATCGGGGGTGTGCCTTTCGGATTCAGCATCGGGGTTCGGCGAACGCCTTGAGATAGCCCGCGCTCTGGCGCAGATACATCCAGGACCAGAACCGCGCGCCGGTGGGCGTGGGGCTGGCGACCATGGTCAACTCGCCGTCGAAACACTTCGAGACGATGTACCTGGCCCGCGAGATGTGCGGGGTGAAGGTCACGACGATGATGTGCCGCCAGCCGAATTCCCGGGCGCGACGGCCTATCTCCTGCGCCTCCCCCTGCGTCGTCCAGGGGTCGGGCTCGAAACAGCTGACCTGGAAAGCGAATACGCCGTCGCAGTACTTCGCCATCTCCGGGTCGTCGGCGCCGGTCGAGCGGGAGATCAGCAGTTGCGGGGCGTATCCGCGCCGCGCGAGATCGAGGCCGAGATCGAAGCGCTCGTAGGGCGTCCCGCCCAGCACCACGATCGCGTCGGCGGGCCGGAGCGGGTCGAGTTGCGGGTGGACGTACACCGGCAGGCCGGCCACGGCGACCGCCCCGCACACCGTCAGGGCGGCCACCAGCCGGCCGGCCCACCGCCGTCGGCGCCGTCCGGGCGCGCTCATGCCGGAACCGACCGCCGGCGCGACCCGGCCTCGACGGTGACCGCCCACAGTTCGTGATCGCCGCGCCGCCCGCCGGGGCCGATGATGTCGCGCAGCGTGCCCTCGAGCGCCATCCCGGTCCGCGCCGCGGCGGCAGACCCCACGCCCGGCGGCGTCGTCAGGGACAGTCGCAGCACGCCGAACCGCCGGACGGCGGTGTCGATCAGGCACCGCAGCGCGGTCGCGGCGATGTCGGCGTCCGGGTCCGGGACGGCGAGGTGAACATCCAGGCGCGCACTGCGATTGAACCGATCCAGGCCGTATAGCCCGGCCCGGCCGACCGGAACCCCGCCGACCTCGATCACCAGGATCAGCCCCGCGTCCGAGGTCGCGCCGGACCACCCGCACAGCTGCTCGGCCAGTTCGTGACGGATCGAACGCCGTTTCGGCACATCCGGTCTCACGATGTCGAGCAGGGTGCGGCTGCGCAGGACGACACCCGGCCGCGCCGCCGTGGTGATCAGTTCGGGTGCGCCCCTGCGCATCCGGCGCAGACAGCGCCGCAACCACCCGACGCCGAAGCGCAGCACCCCGGCAGCCACCGCCGCGGGACCGGGCGCGCGCTCCGGATCGAGGGCGCCCCGGGCGCGCGGTTCCGCGTCCATCCACGCGTACTTCTCGATCGACCGGGCCGCGTACCCGCCCGGCGGGGCGCCCGCCGCCGTCGCGACCCAGAGCTCGTGATCCCGGCGCGCACCGCCGACGTCGAAGTATCGCGCCATGGTCGCCTCGCGGACCATCCCGCAGACCGCGGCCCCGCGCAGCACCGCCGCGTTGTCCGTCGAGATCGGCGCCACGATCCGTTCCAGGCCCAGCCGCGTGAGCCCGAAGTCGATCAGCATGCCCGCCGCCACCGTGGAGACCCCGCGCCGCGAGCGCTCCGAGTCCAGCCAGAAGCCCATTTCCGCGCTGCGCGTTCGCCGGTCGATCGCGGTCAGCTCGATCTGACCGGCGAAACAGCCGTCGACCTCGATCACCAGCGCCAGCCGCCGCCCGAGCCGGGTGTACACCGCGGCATCGAGGAACTCGCGCACCCACATCCGTTCGGTGTGCCTGGCCCGCCAGCCGAGTGGCGAAGTGCCCCAGTAGGGTTCGATCAGCCGTTGATCCCGGAGCCGGATCTGCCGCCAGCGCGCGAAGTCGGCCGCCCGCGGCGGGCGCAGCACGATGGTTCCGCCCGGCAGCACGACCGGGCCGATCCTGGTGCGCGACAACGCTGCGCGGCTACTGATCATCGGCGGGTCACCGCACCGGTCGCTGCTTGCCGAGTGGGGCCGTGGTGAGCGCGCCGGTGGGCGAGACGACCAGTCGCCAGTAGCCCCCTTCCGGATCCTTCAGCACCACACCGCCGTCCGCGCGATCGGAGAACCAGGCGCCGCTGGACAATATGGCGGATAGCGGCGCGCCGTCGGGCGCCTGCGCCCGGAAGACGTCGGCGTCCCCGGTCGCCTGCGCGATCAACGTCCCCTGGACGGCGGGCACGTTCGCGCTGCCCCGGCCGATCACCTGCCAGCCCGTCGGGTAGGTCGCGGGGGCGAGGTCGGCGGCCGCGCTCGAGATCAGGTTGATCGCGGTGCCCTCCGGGCAGCCCGCCGGGTCGATCCGCAGTTCGATGGGTGTCGATCGCGGATCCGGATCGAAGCGGACGTTCGCCAGATAGGGCTGGCGGCAATGGATTAGGTCCAGGCACACGCTGCGCGCGGCCACCTTGCAATTGACCATGCCGAACTGGGACGGTCCGCCCACCCCGGCCTGCCCGATCGACAGCGCGGTATCCGAACCCTCGAACCAGACGTTGGTCAGCCACCAGTCGTTCGACGCGCCGTCGACCCGCAGGTGCCGGTCGGTGGTGCGGGGGTCGTTGTCGGAGACGAACTCCACGTTGGTCAGCGCCAGGCCCGCGTTGTGGTCGTTGCCGGTGCCCAGCACCCCGACGCGGTTGCTGGTGAACTTGGACGAGGTCACGTAGTTCTGGATGCAGGAGGTCACCAGCCCGTACCCGAAATTGTTGATGTCGCAGTTCAGGAAGGCGGTGCCGCCGGTGTTCTGGTCCAGCACCACCCCGCGCTGCTCGGCGTACCGGGGGTAGTTGTCGCCCAGGTGATTTCCGCGAATCACGACCGAGTCGAACGAGCACCGGAAGCACTGCGACAGCGACACCGCGGTGGCCGCCGGCCCGGTGACGTAGATGCCGAGCCAGGCGAAGCGCACCCGCTGGCGGTGCTTCAGGGAGATCAGGGTGGTGTCGGTCTCGCACAGGATGGTGGTGGCGTCGCCGCCGTCGCCGTAGATCATGGCGAAGTCCGAGAGTTCGGGCCAGCGGGTGACCCGGTAGGTGCCCGCGGGCAGATAGAGCACCAGCGGCTCATCGCCGGTCCGGCACGCCGCGGCGATGGCGGCGGTGTCGTCCGCGGTGCCGTCGCCGACCGCCCCGAAGTCCCGGACGTTGCGCACCGTGCCGCCGGACGTTCCCGGGCCGGGCCCGGCCGCGGCGCACGCGGCGGTCGGCAGCGTGACCGCCGCGCCGAGGGCCGCGGCCAGCATGCGGCGCCGATGCACTCCCTCGCCCGTCACCTGCGCAGCCCGCCCGTCAGTCGCTCCGACCAGCCGCCGCGCGCGGCGATGGCGATCACCCGCGGACCGCCGGCGCCCACCGAGGCCAGGGCGGTCACCGCGTCGTAGACCTCGCCCGAGGTGGTGTGGCCGAGTTCGACGATGCCGATGGTGCGCGCGCTGCGCGCGCCCAGGGTCAGCGCGTCCGGGGCGGCGAGCACCGGCGCCACGTCGATGAGGACATCGTCGAACATGTTCTCCAGCTCGGCCAGCAGCTTGTCGAACTGCTCCGAGGCGAGCAGATCGGACATGCCCTGATCGGCCGCGCCCAGCGGAATCACCCAGATGCCGCGGTCGGACCAGGACAGCACGCCGTCGACGGCCGCGCGGCCGCCGCGCAGCATGTCGGCCAGCCCCACCCCGTTGTTCTCCGGCATCAGACCGGAGCTGCCCCGGCGAGTGGTGTCCGCGTCGATCAGCAGCACGTGCCGCCCGGCGTCGGCCAGCGAACGCGCCAGGCCCACCGCGATCGCCGGCTCGGACTTCTTCGAGAAGCTGGTCACCATCGCCGTTTTCCCCGGGCTGCCCGCCACGTCCTTGGCCAGGCGCGCCCGCACCTGGCGCAGGTCGGTCTCGGTTCCCGGACCCTCGCGTTCGACGGTGCCGAGCACCGGAACCAGTTCCGCCAGTTCGGCTTTCGAGCGCACCCGGCGATCGAGGCGTTCGAGCAGCAGGGCGCCGGCGCCGCCCAGCAGCAATCCGGCCAGGATGCCGACCATCACGATCCGCGAGGACTGCGGTGAGCTGGCCGCGGACGGCAGCTCCGCGCGGTCCACCACGGCGACCCGGGCGGCCGGGGCCGCGGTCTGCTCGATGGTCTCCAATTCGTCCACCAGTGCCCGGAACTGGGCGACCACCTCGTCGGCCAGATTGCGGGCGCCGGTGGCGGTCGGGGCGGTGACCGTGACGCGCAGCATCGCGGTGGCGGGCGGCGAGGCTACCGTGACCCGTTGCCGCAGTTCCTCCGCCGAGCCCTTCAGACCGAGCTGACCGATCACCCGATCGAGCACCTTGGTGCTGGTGGCGAGTTCGAGATACGACCGAACCCGTTGCTGGGCGGCCAATCCGCCCTGATACGAGTCGTTGACCGAGGTGCCGGTCGCCATCGACACGTAGACGCTGCTGGACGCGGTGTAGGTCACCTCCGCGGTCCGCAGGTACCCGATCGACCCCAGCAACCCGAGCAGCAGCGCGACGACGATGACGCCCCAGCGTCGTCTGCCGACTCGCGCGTAATCCACAAGTCCCATAACTCAATTCCTTCGCTTGTCCGCGACAGCGGGTTCGATCGGGCGTACCGGCGCCGGCGCGCCACTCGGCCCGGGTTTTCGGCGCAGCTCCCCCACCGCGAGGTACACCAGCCAGATCAGCACCGCGGCCTGCAGGAACTTGCCCAGGGTCTCGGCGGTGCCCAGCACGCCCCGTTCGAAGATGACCGGGAATTCGATCAGCGCGGTTCCGAAGATCACCGGAATCAGCATGCGCGAGTACAGCGTTCGCTCCCAGACGAGCAGCAGCGCGAAGGTGCACAGCATCCCCAGCGTGACGCCGAGGTACCCGCCCAGCACGTACCCCTCGTTCACGTTGCCCTCGGCCAGGGACACCGACACCTGACTCATGTCGACCGACGTACCGCGCACGTGATTCGCCCACTCGGTCCCCGATTGCGCCTTCTCCGCGCCGAGCAGCTGGGTCGGAACCATGCTCACCAGCAGGTGATTCACCACCTGATCGGCGCTGAGCCACGCGTTCGGGCCGGTGTAGTAGACGTCGGTGGCGGCCTCGAGCAGATCGAAGCGGCGCAGCAGACTCAGGAAGGGCTGCACCACCGGCGGGTAGCCCGAATCGGTGAGCGCCGCTTCGGCTTTCGAATAGTCGGTCGCCTTGAGCGACTGCAGCCAGCCGAACGCGCCGATGCCGGCGAGCGAGACCGCGGCGATGGAGACCACTTTCGTCCGCGTCCAGCCCTCGAGGCCGAACCGCACCGCGATCGCGAGCGCCGCGCCGAGCACGGGCGTCTTGGACTGGATCGCGGTGGTCCACCACAGTTCCCCGAGCATCAGCACCCCGACCACCAGGAGGGTGTGGCGCGGGTTCGCAAACCGCGCGAACACGATCAGGCCCAGGGCCCCGACCGTGGCCAGCATCGTCAGCAAACTCAGTACGGGACTGGCACTCTCGACCTCACCCGCCTTGCCGGTGACGCCGGTGGCGACGCTCGCCAGCCGGGCCGTGGTGCCCAGCAGATACAGCACGCACAGCGTCGGCAGGAAGTTCGGATCCCGGGTGATCACCACGGTGCGCGCGGGACGCGACCGGCGCCGCGCCCAGAGCGCGAAGACGACGACGAGCCCCGCGTACACCCACATCCCGTACACGACCGGCCGCAGTACCAGCGCGAGCCCCACGTCGTAGCCGATGCGCGCCAGCCGCGGATCGGCCACGTTGTCACCGAAACTGGGCTCGGGCCGGACCACGAGCAGCACCAGCGGCCGGGCCACGTAGGACATCGTCCAGTAGACGGCCTGCGCCACCAGCAGCACCTGGGCGACGCCGCCCACCCGCCCGGCCGCCACCACGATGGTGAGCAGCGCCAGCGCGATGAGCGCGATCGTGACGGTCGCGCTCAGCACGAGAAGTCCTGTCCCACGGTGCTATCCGATCGCATCGATGATCTCCCGCGCACGATCGGCGTAGCGATGCCCACCCCGGGTGATGGTCCGGTAACCCGCCTCGGCCACGCGCGCCGCGGCCTCGGGGTTCGCCGCGCACCAGTCCAGGATCTCGTCGAGTTCGTCGCGATCGGAGAACAGGAACGCCTCGGTCCGGTCGGCCAGCAGTTCGGCGTGCTCGCCGGTCCGCTCACCGACGAAGAGCCCGCCCGCCGCGGGCACCTCGAACGTGCGGCAGGTGTGCGTATCCCGGTTGTCGGAGTTCAGGAAGACCAGATTGGCGGTGATGGAGGCGACCGCGATGGAGAACTGCTCACCGTAGACCGGGCCCGAGAGTTTGGCCCGGGTGCTGCGCAACTGCCGAACCTGTTGCCAGCCCGGGCCGCTCACCATCATCTGGGCGCCGTGGGCGCGGGCCAGGGACACCACGCTGTCGCGCCGGTCCGGACGGCACGCGCCGATGAATCCGGTCAGGAACTGGCGCGACCCGCGACGGGCGCAGCGGTGGTGCCATGCCGGGTCGTACGCGCTGCGGACGAACAGGGTCTCGCGCGCGCCGCGGTCGATCAGCTCGGGCACGTTGTGCCGTTTGGTGGTGACGACCAGATCCCACTGCGACTCGAGCGCGAGGTATTCCGGGGTGGTGTTGACCGGGTTCGAGACGTCGTCCGGGCTGTAGTGCACGTGCAGCGGCGCGGGCGTCGCCAGCAGCCGGCTCTGATCGAGATGCACGCCCTTGAACACGAAGACCATGTCGGGATGCAGTTCGGCGGCGGCACGTTCGATCCGGGCGTGCACCTGGTCGACCACCTGCGGCGCGCGCCGGTGAGCCACCTTGGAGTAGACCCAGGACGGGGACAGTCGCGGCGGAAGCGTCACGGGGGTGGAGTCGACGACCAGAACCTCGTGACCCGCGTGCCGAAAACCCTCGGCGAGCGACCGGGCGTTGCTGCCGAGCCAGTCGTCTCCGACGAACAGAATCCTCATCGTCTTTCCTTCCGAACCACCGGCAGCAATGTCGTCACCTGGGTGGCGTTCGCCAGATCGCGCACGAACAGCCAGCGCATCCGCACGATGTACCAGCACGCGACGGCGAACTCGGCGACGACGATCCCCCAGACCAGCGCCCACAGCGAATGCGACACCGCCGCGACGCCCAGCGCGATGGCGGCCACGGCGGTCCCGATGAGCCCGCCGGCCAGCACGCCCGCGGAGTCCTGCCGGACCGGCAGCACGGCGGTCGTGATGAACGAGGTCACCGTCGTCGCGGGCAGGATCAGCACCTCGGCGCGCAGCACGGGTACCGCCGCGGCGAACTCGTCGCCGAAGATCAGGTGAATGAGAACGGGCGCCGCCACCCAGGCCATGCCCGCCACCAGGATCGCCACCCCGACGCAGGCGGCGAGTGTCCAGCTCGAATCGCGCCAGAACCCGCGGTGCGTCCGTCGCGCCATGCGCGGCAGCAACGCGAAACCGATGGGGTCCAACAGCGATTGGACCGCGCGCACCAGCCGGTCGGCGGCGGAGAAGAGTCCGAGCGAGGCCGCGTTGAGCACCACGCCGTACGCCGCCGCCGCGCCCTGGCCGTAGCTGGTCACCAGCAGCCGGGAGGTCAGCACCGGCCCGCCGATCCGCAGCAGCGCGCGCACCTTGCGCGGGCGGCCCGGCGGCCCGAACCGGCGCCAGGTGTCGATCCAGGTCAGGCCGACGCTCAGCACCGCGGACGCCAGCAGGCAGAGCATGGCCATCGACGCGCTCGGAAAGTGCGGCAGCACCAGGATCAGCATGAGCAGGTAGCCGACGCGGGCCACGCCCTGGTACACGACCGAGGCGCCGAATCGGCCCTGCCCGATCAGGACCCAGTCCTCGGACAGCGACCAGAAGCCGCCGACGAACAGGCCCAGGAAGATCATGTGCAGCTGCCCGGGCGCCCCCGCCGCCAGGCTGCCCGCCAGCGCCACCGCGAGCACGCCCAGGATCGCGCCGCGAATCACCAGATAGGTGCCCCGAAGTTCGTTGACGTGCACGACATTCGGGCGCGGGCCCTGGACGCGCGCGGAGATGTACGAGGTGATGCCCAGGTCGACGAGCAGCGAGCCGATGAAGTAGGCGGCCATGCCGACCGCGAGCGTCCCGAGCCCCTCGGCGCCCAGCACCCGCGCGATCAGCGGCAGCGTCGCCACCGTGACCAGGTACTGGCCGTACTTGCCGATGCTGACCAGTCCGATATCGCGCAGCACGCCGAAGATCTCGCGGCCGGATCCCGCCTCCGCGACCGCGGGGGCCGCCTTGCGATGGCGGCCCTGGTATCCGCGAGCTCCGCGCTCCCGGCTCGACGGCGGGGTCACGAGACCGGACTCCGCTGCGCGGCCCCGGATGTCACCGCGGTCAGCACCCCCGCGACCGCGGCGGCGGTCGCGTCGATGCCGAATTCCCGTGCGCGCGTGCGCGCCGACTGCCCGAGCCGGACGCGCAGTGCGCGATCGCCGATCAGCCGATCCAGGGCGTCGGCGAGCTCGGCGCTGTCGCCGCCCTCGACCAGCAGTCCGTCCACGCCCGGCCGCACGATCTCCGCGGGGCCGCCGGCGCGGGCGGCGATCACCGCGCAGCCCGCCTGCATACCCTCGACGACCACCTGCCCGAACGGTTCGGCCAGCACCGAGCAGTGCACCAGGATGTCCGCGTCGCGCATGTACGCCGCGGGGTCCTCGACGTGGCCGATGAACTCCACCGGCAGCGCGAGTTCGCCGGCCAGGGCCACGAGTTCGTCGCGGTAGGACTCTTCCCCGAAGAACGTTCCGCCCACGATGATCACCGCGCGGGGCCGCTGCCGGGCCCGGGCCACGGCGCGCAGCAGCACGTCCTGGCCCTTCCACGGGCTCAGCCGGCCCACGACCGCCACCGTGGCGTCCGCGGGCGCGCGCTGCGGTGCGCGATCGTGCGGCGCGGCGGCCGGTTCGACGCCCGGGTAGGCCACGACAGCGGCCCGGCGCCAGGTGATCAGCGAGTGCAGCGTCGCGCGGCTGTTGGCGATCACCCCGGCCGCGAGCAGCCAGCCCAGCAGCCGGATCAGGATCGCGAGCACGCGCCCGAAGTATTCGCTCGACACCAGATCGTGCACCTGCCACACCAGGGGAATCCGGGCACGGCGCGCGGCGACCGCGCCCATCAGCAGCGCCTTGGTGCTCTCGGCGACCAGGACGTCGGCCCGGCGCTCGCGCAGGACCCCGCCCAGGGTCCAGCCGAGCTTCAGCAGGTCGAGGCCACCGGCGAGCAGCCGGCCCGCGCCGCTCCCGGCGATGGTCATCGACCGGCTGTCGAAGGTGTTGTGCTGCACCGTGACCGGAATGCCGCGGGCGCGCAGGCGATCGACGATCGGCCCGTTCTCGGTCACCAGCATCTCGACCTCGAACGCGGGCGCGTCCGGCCGATCGCGTAGCGCCGAGAGCAGCCGCAGCGTCGCGAGTTCGGCGCCGGACGGCGCCGCGGTGTGGGAGAGGAATACCGCCCTGATCATCGCGCCAGCTCCGCGTACAGCGCGAGGTGCCGCGTCGCCGCCGCATCCCAGGAGAACGTTTCGGCGTGTGCCCGGCACCGGGCGGCGTCCGGGATCGCACCCGCCAGCGCGGCGACGATGCGCGCGGCCAGCGACTCCACGTCGCCGGCGGGGACGATGAGCGTCGGGTCGAGCCCGCGCACCGAATCCGGCAGTCCCCCACAGTCGGTCACGATCGGGGCGCGGCCGGCGGCCAGCGATTCCAGCGCGATGAGGCCGAAGCCCTCCAGCGCGACCGAGGGCACCACCGTCAGCTCCGCCCGGGCATAGAGTTCGGCCAGGCGCTCGTCGGCGGCCCAGCCCTCGAACGCGACGGTGCCCGCGATGTCGCTGTGCCCGGCCAGTTCCCGGAGTTCGGGCTCCGCGCTGCCCGTTCCGACGATGACCAGGCGCGCGGCGGGGCAGGCGGCGAGCACGGCCGGCCAGGCGCGCAGCAGCCGGTCGATACCCATCCGGCGTTCGAGCCTGCGCACACACAGCACCGTCCGGGTGCCCGTGCGTTCCGCGGCGGGGCGGGGCCGGAACCGATCGAGATCCACGCCCGGCGGAATCACCGCGATCCGGTCGGCCCGCACCCGGTAGTCCGAGACGAGCAGCTCCCGAAACTGTTCGGACAGCACCACGAATCGGTCCGCCCCGAGCCCGCGCAGGCGTTCGATGGCGTACTTCGCGCGCGCGGCGAGTTCGCCGGATCCGGCCAGCCTGCTCTCCGCGGCCCACGGTCCGTGGAAGTGAATCACCAGCGGGTGCCTGCCGCGCGGGCCGATCGCGGGCCGGCCGTAGAGCGCGAAATGCCGGTCCAGCACGGTGCCGCGCGGTACCCGGGAGCCGTCGAGGAACGCGGTCGCCGCCCGGTGGGCCGTGGAACCGCCGGTCGCGCCCCAGGATCGGCCGCCCGGCGGCGGATCGCCGAAGGCGCTCGCCGAGACCACCGCGTCCGGCCGGGGCGCCAGGGCCTGGAACAGATCGGTGAAGTACCGGTTCAACCCGCCGGGGGCGGAGGCGAACCACTCGGATCCGCTCATGTGCACCCGGATTCGCGTGTCGCTCATCCGCGCTCCCCCACCAGGTTGCGCGCGCTCAGCGCGGTGCGGATGCGGAGCCGGTTCAGCGCGGCCCGCGCCAGTCGCCAGTCCCCGGCCAGCACGTCCGTGTGGGTGAGGTGGCGCGGGAGGTCCCGGGCGAGGCGGTGATGGAACCGGAGGGTCTCGGTGAGCTTGCTGATCGTGGAGGTGCGACTGCACATGTTGAACGGCGAATCACGCCAGGCGGCAGCGATATCGGGGATTCCGTAGAAGGTCCCGAACTGACCGACGCGCGCGAAGAGGTCGACGTCCATGGGAAAGACGAGGTCGCCGCGAATCCCGCCGACCCGATCGAAGTGCTCGCGCCGGAACATCGCGGCGGCGGTGGGGCCGAACTCGGCGGGGCCGTGCCGGACGATGGTGCGGACCAGTTCGCGCGCCGTCCGCGGGCCGTGCAGACCGGGCAGCCCGAGACCGCTCTCGACCAGCCCGCCGTTCGCGTCGATCACCTGAAACCTGGCCGAGCTGAGGGCGACCCCGGGATCGGCCATGACCTCGAGCTGGGCCGCGAGCGCGCCCGGCAGGATGATGTCGTCGGCGCACACGACCTTGACCAGTTTCCCCTTGGAGAGCCGGATCGCCCGGTTCCAATTGTCGCCGATGGACAGGGTCTCGGCGTTGCGGACGACGCGCAGCCGGGAATCGTCGAATGACGCGACGATATCGGCTGTCTCGTCCGAACTCGCGTTATCCAGGAGCAGCAGCTCGAAATCGACGTTCTGATCCAGAACCGAGCGCAGCGTCGTTTCCACGGTGCGCCCGGCATTGTAGGCGGGGACGCACACGGACAGGCTGACCACGTTTACTCCTCCGCGGGGCGCTCGAATGCGCGCCGGGAATTGCGCGAACGCGAATCGGAACTGTCTCGCGGCGAACGACTTTCGCGATCGGCAATTCGGCCGACCGCGTCCACGTCGGCGATCATCGAACTCCCGTTCACCGGAAAAGCCCCGGCTACCAGCGCTGATTCAACACGAACCCGTGTGGCGCGGTAGCGATGCGAACCACCCCGCGCATGCACAACATTCCTCATCAGTAGACAATCCGCCCGCGATCCATTGCGCCGAAGGAACGCCCGGCTGTTCGACGGTATAGACCCACTCCAGCGCAGGGGAACTTCGCAAACCTTTTCGTGACCGATGTCACATTCCCTGGTCATCGCGAATACCCTGACAGCGCAGTTCCATTCACGATGTCGTGCGCTTCGGCGCCGTCGAGAATCCACCTGCCATTCAATTCCGGGTACTGCTCGGTAACCTCGGCGAGGAGATCCGGAACGGTCAGCAGCACCCGATCCGGATCGGCCGCGACGAGGTCGGCCGGTGCGATGATCGGGATATCGGTACCCGGCATTCGCCGGCCCCATTTCGCGGCCGACGCGTCCGCCACACCGGCGAGCAGACCGCGATGCAGGCCCGCGCGGCAGAACAGGGCGACTGCCCGCGACGCCGCGCCGTACGCGTACACGGTTCGGCCGCGGGCGGATTCGGTGTCCAGCCGGCGGCGCAGCGCCAGCGCCTGCTCGTCGGCCGCGCGCTGGAGCCCGCGGACCGCGTCCGGCCCTGTCGAGGCCGCCTCGGCGGCCGCCACGCGCAGCACCGACTCGGCGGGTTCGGCGATACCGGCGACGGCGGCGAGCAGGACCGTGCCGCCGTAGAGATCGAACTCCCACGCGTGCACCGCGCTCAGCCCCGCGTCGCGCAGGAGCCGGCGCAGCACCGGCAGGGTGTAGTAGCCGAAATGACCGTGGCGCAGGGCATTCCACTGCCCGAGTCGGACGATCGCGCTCAGCGAGTGGTACTGCAGCAGCAGCACGCCGTCCGGGGCCAGCGCCGCGGCGCGGCGGGCGAACGCGGCGCGCTGGTCCGGCTCGTGCATGATGCCGAAGCAGTCGATCACGAGATCCGCGGGGGCATCGGTGATCTCGAAATCGCGGTCGCCGAGCAGCGGCAGCCAGCTGCCACCGTGCGGACTACCGAATTCCCGTGCCGTCGAACCCCGCAGCAGTCCCGACGCCGCCACGCGCGCCACCGCGTCGGCGGCCTGCTCCCGTAGCGCCCGCGGCTCGATGCCGCGCGGCTCGCGGGTGACGGTGTCGTCCGCGGCGAGCTGCGCCAGACCGCAGTCCCCGCACCGGAGCATGGCCAGCGGATGCGCGGTCTCGGCGGGATCGACCGGGGCGCTCGCCGGCGGAAAATCATCCGCGGCGGCGACCGCGCCGAGATCGAGCACGACGTCGAGTTCGCTTCCCGCGCAACCGCGGCAGCGCGCCGATCCCCTCGGCCCCGACGCCGTCACGGCGGCATCACCCGGCCGGACGGCGGCATCACCCGGCCGCACGCCGGAATCGGTCGGCCGCACGGCGGGATCACTCGATCACCCGCCGCAGGTCGTCGCCGAGCACGCCCCGCTCGCGCAGCGCGCGCAACCGGGACAGCCGGACGAAGCCGTCGAAGAAGTCGTCCTTGGTCAGATCCCGCGCCCGGTACTCCCGGTACAGCTCCTGGGCGCCCTCCGAAATGCCTATGCGCGCTTCGAATCCCAGCCGTTCGCGGGCGGCCGAGAAGTCGACCCGGTACGAGCGCGGATCCGCGCCGTGCTCGCCGGTGATCACCAGCCGGGCGGTGGGCACCACCTCGACCACCGCCGCGGCGATCTGCGCCACCGTCACGTTGTTCGCCTCGGTGCCGATGTTGTACGCCCGGCAGTGAATCGCGTCGATCGGGGCGACCAGGCAGGTCGCGAAGGCATCGGCGATGTCGAGGGCGTGCACGAGCGGCCGCCACGGCGTGCCGTCCGAGAGCACCCGCACCTCGTCGGTCAGCACGGCGTAGCCGACCAGGTTGTTGAGCACGATGTCCGCGCGCAACCGGGGCGAGAAACCGAACGCCGTCGCGTTGCGCAGGAACACCGGGGAGAAGCCGTCGTCCGCCAGCGCGGCGACGTCGTCCTCGACCCGGACCTTGCTCTCGGCGTACGGGGTCAGGGGGCGCAGCGGGGCGCTCTCGCTCACCGGCGCGTCACCCGCGGCGCCGTACACCGAACAGGTCGACGCGTACAGGAACCGGCGCACGCCCGCCGCTTTGGCGAGCACGGCCAGGCGCACCGACGCGTGGTGATTGATGTCGTGGGTGATCTGCGGCACCAGCGCGCCCAGCGGATCGTTGGACAGCGCCGCCAGATGGATCACCGCGTCGAATCCGGCGAGATGCTCCGCCCGGATGTCGCGCAGGTCGAGCCGGAGCCCGGGCGGATCCTGCGGGGCCGCACCGAGAACGCAGTCGGCGAACAGGCCGGCGTCCAGGCCGACGACCTCGTGACCCGCTTCGAGCAGCCGGGGCACCATGACCGTGCCCAGGTAGCCCTGGTGACCGGTGACCAGCACCCGCATCGTTACGCACCTCCGAAGGTGATGGTGGCCTTGTCCAGTACAAAGCCCTCGGCATATGGTGCGCGGCACTGGATTCCGCGCAGTCTGGCCAGTCCCAGGAATGCCTCGTCGTCGAACCAGTCCCGGTTCGCCTGGGAGGGATAGCACTCCGCCAGCAGCCGGGCCTTCGCCGCGGCGACCTCCGGATCCAGCGGATGCAGCACCGTCGGGCGCGGGGTGTCGGTCTCCCACTTGAGAATCTCGTAGCCCAGCACGAGGTGGTCGCGGAACTCCGTGGGGACCAGTTCGGCGAGCAGCCGATGGTCCTGGTGCGCATCGCCGCGCTGCGGCGCGAACACGACGTCGGGATTCGTGGTGCACCGAAAGTCGTTCAGCGCGTTCTTGACTCGATCCCAGTGCGCCGGGGCGCGGCCGTCGGGGATGTCCAGAACCGTGAGGGTCACCTCGGCGGCGGGGCAGAACGCGCGCAGGGCGGCGCGCTCCTCGGCGGCCCGGGCGGTGTCACCGCCGGAGAGCACCAGGGCATGGATACGCAGGCCGGGGTTGCGCCCGGCGACGGTGAGCAGGGTGCCGCCCATGCCGATCGCGATGTCGTCGCAATGCGCGCCCAGCACCGCGATCTCGGCCAGCGGGCCGGAGTCGAGGGTGATCATGCCGAGTTCTCCCAGACCATCCAGGGGCGATTGCCGTCCCGGTACCCGGCGTCGAGTTCGGCGCGTTCCTTGAAGGTGTCGGCGGGCTTCCAGAATCCCGCGTGCTGATACCCGAACAACCGGCCCTGATCGGCGAGCACGGCACAGGCGTCCTCGACCAGATCACCGCCCGGCGGCAGCAGATCGAAGACCTCCTGGCTGAGCACGAAGTAGCCGCCGTTCTCCCACACCGGCAGCTGCGACACCGGGGTGATGGTCTTGACCGCACCGTCCGGGCTCAGATCCACGCAGTGGAACGACGACTGCGGCGGCACCGCCATCAACGCCGCCGCGGCGCCGGAAAGCCGGAACTGCTCGATCATTTCGTCCAGCGGGGCATCGGTCAGCACGTCGGAGTAGTTGGCGAGGAAGTACTCCTCACCGTCCAGGTGCGGTCGCACGCGGCGCAGCCGCTCCCCGATCGCCGACTCGACGCCGGTGTCGACGAAGGTGATCGTCCAGTCGCTGATGTCGGAGTGGAGCAGCTCGACCTCGCCGCCGCGCAGCACGAAATCGTTGGACATCGCCTCGCGGTAGGTGAGGAAGTAGTCCTTGATGTGCTGCGCGCCGTAGCCCAGGCACAGGATGAAATCGCGGTGCCCGAAGTGCGCGTAGTACCGCATCACGTGCCAGATGAGCGGGCGCGGGCCGACCATCTGCATCGGCTTGGGGATCATGTCGCCCGAGCCGCCGCGCATGCGCATGCCGTAACCGCCGCAGAACAGCACAACCTTCATGACACTCTGCTCTCGATCTCCGTCGGGTTCACCACGCGGTCTTCCAGATCTACGACACGCAGCCTCGGCAGCGGATAGACCAGGACGCCGCCCCAGTCTCCGACGTACCGCAGCTGCTCGGTGAGTTCGGTTTCCAGGTTCCAGGGCAGCACCACCACGACATCGGGGCGATCGGCCGCGATCCGGTCCGGCGCATGGATGGGAATGCGGGCGCCCGGGGTGAATTTGCCGTGCTTGTACGGGCTGCGATCCACGATGTACTCGATGAGGTCGGCGCGGATCCCGCAGTAGTTGAGCAGGGTGTTGCCCTTGCCCGGTGCGCCGTAGCCGACCACCCGCCTGCCGAGGGCGCGCTGTTCCAGGAGGAAGGCGAGCAGGTCCGCGCGGACCGTTTCCGCGGCCGCGCGCATGCCGGCATAGCCGTCGGCCGTGTGGAGACCGGCCTCGGCTTCCTCGGCCAGCACCGCGGCGACGCGATCCGAGACCGGATGCGCGGAATCGGCTGTGGCCCAGACGCGCAGCGATCCACCGTGGGTGCCGAGCAGTTCGACGTCGATGACGTGCAGGCCCGCCGTCCGCAGCGCTCGCCGGGCCGAAGCCAGGGTGTAGTACTGGAAATGCTCGTGGTAGATGGTGTCGAACTGCCCGTGCCGCACCAGGTTCAGCGCGTGGTGCACCTCGATGGACACCGTGCCGGTGTCGGCCACCAGCCGGCGCAGCGCCCGGGCGAAGCCGAGGATGTCGGGGATGTGGGCGAAGACGTTGTTGGCGACGACGAGATCGGCCGGACCGTGTTCGGAACGGATCCGCTCCGCCAGGTCCTCGTCGAGAAACGCTGTGACGGTTGGCACATTCTTGGCCAGCGCGGCCGCGCCGACGTTGACCGACGGCTCGATCCCCAGGCACCGCAGGCCACGGGCGACCGCGTGCTGCAGCAGATAGCCGTCGTTGCTGGCGACCTCCACGACGAACGAATCCCGGCCCAGCCCAAGGCGTTCGGTCGCGGCGGACACGAACTCGGCGGCGTGCCGGACCCAACTGTCCGAGTACGAGGAGAAGTAGGCGTATTCGGTGAATGTCTCTTCGGGGGTTATCAGCGCGGGCAGTTGCAGCAGCAGGCACTCGTCACACAAACGGAGATGCAGCGGATACGTCACCTCGGGCAGGTCGAGATCGCCGCGCGAAAGGAACTTTTCGCACGGCGGCGTGGCGCCGAGATCCAGCACACTCGATATTCGTTCAGAATTGCACAGACGGCAACGCATACAGCTCCACACCATCGATTCCAACAGACCGATGACATCCGGCCGCACGTTCCACATCTCATTGCTTCGCGATCACGTTACAACCAGATTCGGTGTGATCCCGACACAGCCCCGGCGTGATTCCGCTTCTCGTCGGCTACTATCGCAGCGATACGCTCGACCGTCGGCCCCGCACGCGGGCCGCCAGGCTTGGGGGGCACGCCGCACACCGACCCGAACATTAGTTATTCGAATTCGCTATCACAATGTGCGATAGGGATTCTCACCGACCGTAACGGCCCTCGACACCATCACGACATGGACAACTGACCATGAACTGACGGCAGTTACCGTCCCGGTCACCGGCACCGACCACCCCCCGAACCCTCGACCACCGTCGTGCATCGAAGCGCGACAGGCCCTCTTGTGTATGACAGGTACATCATCATGGGTATAGAACTCCGTGCCCCGCTCGACACCTTTGACGCAACGCCGAATTCGCTACGCCCGGGCGAGCGCGATCAATGGCGAACCCGATACTCGCGGGAATTGCTGGCGATCGACTTCTTCATGGTGTGTTTCGCTGTCGTTCTCACGCACGTAATCGAATTGGGCCGCACTCCCGATGCGCCGATCGAGTGGTGGCCGAGCACGGAGTCCCCCGGTACCGCGATCTCCGCGGGTATAGCGCTCGCCTGGCTCGCGCTGCTCAACTGGAATGGCGCCCGCTCGCCGCGCGTGATCGATACCGGCAGTGGCGAGTACCGGAAATTGCTGTCGTCGGCGCTGCATCTTTTCGGCCCGCTCGCGATCGTGGCGCTGGTGCTCGAACTGGACGCCGCGCGGACGTACCTGGCGATCACCCTGCCGCTGGGGCTCATCGGCCTGATACTGGGCCGGCTGGTCTGGCGGCTGCGGTCCGCGCGGCGGCGGACGCCGCACGCGCAGCAGCGATCGGTGCTGATCGTGGGCAGTGCCGATGCCGCCCGGACCATGGCGGCGGCGTTCTCGCGCAGCCGCCCGGTCCGCTATCGCGTCGTGGGCGTCTGCACGCCGGACCGGCTCCCGGAGGCGGACGCGGCCATCGAGATCGACGGCCGTTCGATACCCATCGTCGGCGATGATCGATCGGTGGTGCGCGCGGCCCGGCGGGTGGGAGCGGACACCGTCGCGGTCATGGCGACCAATCACCTGGGGCCCAGTGATATTCGCCGAATGGCGTGGGATCTCGATCTGGCCGGCGTGGAATTGATCGTCGCGCCCGGTGTGATCGATATCTCCAAGACGCGCATGACGAGCCACCTTCTCGAAGGCATGCCGATGCTGCATATCGATGGGCCGCAATACGACCGCGCCATGTCGCTGCACAAAGCCGCGTTCGACACCTGTTTCGCGATCGTGGCGCTGATCCTCGTCGCGCCGCTCATGCTCGTGATCGCCGCCGCGGTCAAACTCACCAGCAAGGGTCCGATCTTCTATCTGTCGGAACGAATCGGCGTGGACGGCAAGCCGTTTCGAATGATCAAGTTCCGCAGCATGTACGCCGACGCCGAACGCCAGGCGCCCGCGCTGATCACCGGCAACGGCGGCAACCCGCTGTTCTTCAAGCTGAAGAACGACCCGCGGATCACCCCGGTGGGCCAGTTCATCCGCAAGTACAGCCTGGACGAGCTGCCCCAGTTCCTGAACGTGCTCCGCCGGGACATGAGCGTCGTCGGCCCGCGCCCCCAGGTGCGCCGGGAAGTGCGCTCCTACAACGGGGTAACGCGCCGCCGCCTGCTGGTCATGCCCGGGATCACCGGCCTGTGGCAGGTGAGCGGCCGCTCCGACCTGGCGCCGGAGCAGTCGGTCGAGCTCGATCTGTTCTACGTCGAGAACTGGTCGATGCTGTTGGACATGAGCATCATCGGTAAGACGATCACCACCGTCGCCCGGGGCGAAGGGGCGTACTGATCGGGCCTCATCCGTATTTCGCGATCCGTCTCGCGGCCGCATTTCGCATGTGAGGGCACACGGGCGCAGATACGCTGCGGTTGCACGATCCTGTGCAGCGCACATGGAGGGTGTGAGCGATACCGAGCGCCGTGGGCCGGAACCTGTTGGCTCCGGCCCACTTTCACGACCAGGCACGATGCCCGGGCCGGCGGGCCGCTCAGGCCGCGGTCGGCAGCCGATTCGGCTCGCGTTCCCGCCCCGCTGATTTCGGGATCAGGACGGTCGCGACCAAGCCCAGCAGGACGAATCCCGCTGCGAGATAACCGCCCAGCTCGACGGCGTCGGTCATCGCGGTGCGGCCCGCGGCGGCGATCGGCGCGGTATCCGGTTGGGCCGCATACCCTCTGATCGCCGCGCCCGCGCTCGCGGTGATCGTCTGCGCGTGCCGCTCGGCGTCGATCGTGGCGACGCCGTCCGCGGTGAGGCGGTCGGTGACCTGCGACCCGAGTGTGGTGAAGAAGGCCGTGGTCAGTAGCGCGATCCCGAGCGCGGAGCCGAGCTGGCGGAACGCGCTCTGGATGCCGGAGGCCTGGCCGTTGTCGTTGTCCGGGATATCGGCCAGCACCACATTGGTGACCTGGGCGGTCGCGAAGCCGACACCGATGCCGTACAGGCACAGGATCAGCGCGAGCGACCACCAGGAGTTGTCCGGCGAGGCGAACAGGGCCAGCGCGCCCAGGCCGACGACCTCGAAGGCCAGGCCGAGGCGGACCAGATTGAGCGGCGAGACGTTCTTGTCGGCCAGGCCGAAGCTCACGCCGCTGGCGATGAAGCTGCCGATGGCGATCGGTACCAGCGCCAGCCCCGCCTGCACCGCGCTGTAACCGAGGGTGAACTGCAGCCACAGCGGCAGCACCGCGACGATGCCGAACTCACCGAGCCCGATGATCAGGGTCGCGATGTTGCCGTTGCGGAAGGACGCCAACCGGAACAGGCTCAGGTCCATCAGGGCCTTGTCGGCGTCGCCGGTCCGGCGCAGGGCCGCCTGCCGCCAGAGGAATCCGGCGAGCGCGAGCACACTCAGCACGAGCGCGACCAGCACCGGCGACGGGCCGCTGTCCCAGATGAATCCGCCGATTTCCAGCGCGTGCGTGGTGCTGATCCAGCCGTAGACACGGCCCTCGACCAACCCGAAGGCCAACAGGCCCAGGCCGAGCACCGACAGCACCGACCCCGGGATGTCGAGCCGTCCGGGCGTCCGGGGCGAACGGTCGACGCAGGCGAGCACACCGATCACGATCACCACGACGAGCGGGACATTGATTCCGAAAGCCCAGCGCCATGACACATGCTCGGCCAGCCAGCCGCCCAGCAGCGGACCCAGCGCGGCCGCCGCGCCGATCGTGGAACCCCAGACGGCGAACGCCTGACCCCGGGCTTTGCCGGTGAAAGTGGCGTTGAGCAGCGCCAGCGAGGTAGGCAGGATCATCGCCGCGCCCGCGCCCTGCAGGAACCGCGCGACGACGAGCAGCCCACCGCCGGGTGCGAGCCCGGCCAGGATGCTGGTGACGCCGAAGACGACCACGCCGGCGACGAACACCCGCCGCGCACCGATGATGTCGGCGATACGGCCGACCACCAGCAGCAGCGCCGCGAACACGATCGCGTAGGACTCCTGAATCCATTGCGCCGCTGTGGAACCCGTGTTCAGGTCCTCGATGATCGACGGGATGATCACGTTCACGATCGTGGTGTCGACCACGATCAGCGCGACACCGAGGGCGATGGCGAGCAGGCCGAGCCAGCGCAGCGGTGACACTTTCACCTCCGACCCCGGCTCGACTGTTCCTGTCTCGTCCATCGAACACCTACTTCCATCGTGGAATTATTCCATGGTGAAAGTACTCAGCGCCGGAGTAGGTTGTCAAACGGTGTCACCGGCGTCGCTCCGGTGCGAGAAAGGTGGACGGGGACAGATGAATCACCCGGTTGCGCGGGAACAGCAGGACCGGCTGACCGAGGGACTGCGCGTCTACGGCGCGAACTATCGGGAGTTCAGCAGGCGGTTCGCGGCGTGGCTCGGCCTGCACTCCACCGACGCCGAAGCGCTCATCGAGATCCTCGCCGCCGACGAACGCGGCGCGGCCCTGTCGCCCGCTCGCCTGAGCGAACGCATCGCGCTGTCCCAGCCCGCCACGACGGCGCTGCTGAACCGGCTCGAACGGGCCGGACACGTGGTGCGCACGCGCGAGCACGACGATCGGCGCGTCATCACCCTGCGCGGCAGCGCGGAAGTGCACGAGCTCGCGGACGAGTTCTTCCGCCCGCTCGGCGAGCAGGTCGCCGCCGTCCTGGCCCGGCATTCCCCCGAGCAGCTCCGGCGGTTCGAGGACTTCCTGACCGAGCTGACGGCGGCGATGAACAGCCGTCTCGCCGAGCCGCTTCCGCCTTCGCCGGCGCGAGATACGCCGGGCGACTGACGATTACGGACTCGGGGTGCGGGTGATCCAGGCGATCAGGTCGGATTCCACCTCGTCCCGGTCGATCTCGTTGAGGATCTCGTGCCGGGCGCCCGGGTACACGCGGTAGGTGATGTCGGTCAGACCGGCGTCACGGTATCGATCGATCAGCAGATCGCTCAGCCGTAGATCGTCGTTGAGCGGATCCTCCGCGCCGACCATCACGTAGACCGGCAGGTCGCCGGGAACGGTGGTCGGCTTCGAAAGGCGGTCGGCGGCAACCGTTGCCAGCAGCGCCATGTTCGCGGGGTCGACCTCGAACCCGCACCACGGATGGGCGATGTACGCGTCGACCTGTGCGGTGTCCCGGCTGATCCAGTCGGCCGGTGTACGGGTGGGCTGGAAGCGAGCGTTGAACAGCCCCAGCAGATCACCGCCGGCCTCGGCGATCCTGGCGAACAGCCCGTCGACCGCCGTGGTGCCGCACAGCACGACATCGTCGACCAGACCCGAGTGGTCCAGGATGTACTGCTGGACCGCGAACGACCCGAGGCTGTGCCCGAACAGGACCACGGGAATCCCGGGATGTTCGGCACGCAACAGCCCGGTGAGCCGGACGAGGTCCTCGACCAGCAGGTTCCACCCGTTCGCACCGAGGTCGCCGGGCGTACCCGCGATGCTGTGGCCGTGCCCGCGATGATCCGAGGCGTAGACCGCGTACCCGGCGTCGGCGAGCCGCTCGGCGAGATGGCTGTAGCGGGCCGCGTACTCGCCCATGCCGTGTGCGATCTGCACGATCCCGACCGGCTTGCGGTCGGCGGGCAGCCAGTCGCGGACGTGGATGACGGTGCCGTCGGTGCTGGTGAAGGTGAACACGCCGAAATCGTCGCATCGACGCGCTCGCGCGCCCATGGACGCGGGAACAACATCGCCGGTCCGGAGACTGTCCCCCGCGACAAACGCGAACCGGTAACCTGCGCGGATGCCCCGTTCCACGCCGCCGACGGCAATCGTCGAACTCGCCGGCCTGCTGCTGGAGAACATCGACGACCTCGGGGTGCGGCTGGCCCGGCGGTTCCTCGTCGAACTCGACACCTACCGCAACGAGGCGCAGGTTCCCTTCGCGACCATCCGGACCTCCTGCACGCGCAACCTCACCCTGATGCTGCGCCACTTCACCACCGCCGCGCCGGTGGACCCGGAACCGCCGAAGGAGACCGGGCGACTCCGGGCGCGGCAGGGTGTGCCGCTGGCCGAAACCCTGCACGCCTTCCGCATCGGATTCGAATTCCTCTGGTCCGAACTGGTTTCCGCCGCGCGAGGCCACCCCGAGGTCACCGACGCGATGCTCGTCGACCTCGCCGCCGAGGTCTGGGCGCTCTCGGGTGAGTACTCCGTCGCGGTCGCGGCCGCCTACCGGGAGACCACCACCGAACTGGTGCTGCAGCGCGAACACGAACGCTCCGTGCTCGTCGAGGCCCTGTTCACGGGCTTGATCGCCGACCCGGCCACCCTCGGCGAAGCGACCCGGATCCTCGGCCTGCCGCCGACCGGCCGCTATGTCGTCGTCGCCGCGGCGGCGCCGGTCACCGGCCGCGAGGCCCTGCCCGGCATCGAAATCGCCCTGCGCGCAGCGCATATCACTTCCGCCTGGCGGTTGCTGCCCGACCAGCAGATCGGGGTGCTCGCCCTGCCCGAATCCCGAGAACCCGCGGCACTGAAGGCATTACGCGCCCATCACACCCGGGTGGGGATCAGCCCGCCCTACGACGCGCTGCCCGACACACCGCGGGCGCTGCACTTCGCCCGCCTGGCCCTCACCGGTCTGCGCGACCGCCCGCGCGGCGTCGCCCGCTTCGACGACGACCCCCTGGCGATGCTGATCGCCGCCGCGCCGCTCGAAGCCGAACGCCTGACCCGGGTGGCCCTCGGCCCCCTGCTCGCCCTGCCCCGCGAGGAACGCGAACGGCTCCTACATACGCTCCGCACGTGGTACGACGCGAACGGCTCCGCCGCCGACACCGGCCGCGAGTTGTTCCTGCACCCGAACTCGGTTCGCTATCGCCTGCGCCGCGTCGAGGAGGTGACCGGCCGCTCCCTCGCCGATCCCCGGGCGATCCTGGAGCTGGGGGTAGCATTGCGCGCCGCACAGCACGCGGATCCCGTTCTGTAACAGAGATATTCGCCGGGTGCCACGAAATCACCCGCACTCCGCGGGCGTCGCATCACCCGGCGCCCGGCGAGTTGCGGGCCGTGGTCCGGCGTCAGGACTGTTTCGGCAGTTCCTGTACTGCCCACCGGTTGCCGTCCGGGTCGGCGAAGTAGGTGAACAGCCCCCACCCCTCGTCCTTGACCGGGGTGGCGTCGACCCCCGCCGCGATGAGCTGCTGATAGGCCTGTTCCGCACTGGCCACCACCACCTGCATCCCCTCCACGCTTCCCGGCGCGGCCGAGGTCAGCCCCTCCCCGAGACAGATGGAGCACCCCGACCCCGGCGGGGTGAGCTGCACGAAACGGATACCTGGGCTGGGGGTGTGGTCGTAGTCGGCGTTGAAGCCGATCCCGACGTAGAAGGCTTTGGCGCGATCGACGTCGGAGACCGGCAGGGCGACGAGTTCGATTTTCCAATCCATGGGTTCGAGGATCCCACCGGAAGTGGAACAAATCAGGCAGATCGGCAGGCGCGCCTTCGACGGGGTCCGACTACGCGCTGCCGGTGCCCGAGCAGTTGCCCGGCTTCGCCGGCACGCTCGTCGTCCCGTCGGCGAGCGGCACCACGGTGACGACGATCGTCTTGCTGCTGCCCTCGTACGTGGCGGTGAGGGTGTGTTCACCGACAACGCTCGGGGTCCAGTTCACGGACGCGGAACTCGCGTACGACGGTTTGGCCGTGCCGACGCAGGCCCCGTTGTCCTCGAACACGACCCCGCCGGGAACGAAGGGCAGCATCGACACCGAACCCAGGGCGCCGCCGGTGGCCGTCGCGGTCAGCGCGTAGGTCCCGCCGACGTAGAGGGTTCCGTTGCTGAACCCGATCACCAGGTCGACCACTTCCGCCGCCGAGGCCGGCGCGGCGGTCAACGCCACGGTCGCTCCGGCCGCCATCAAACACTGTGCGCCCCAGACGATTCGACGACCATTCATGGTTCCTCCACTCACGTAGACACTCCATTCGCCATCCCGGAGAACCCGGTTCCACGAACACTATCGTTCGCAAGTGACCCGGTGATACCGCCGCCGTGCCCCTAGTTTCGGGGGCACCCGAACTACGCCCGGCAACTGCGCTATTCGATATCGCGACAACGGAATACGGCTCTGGAACAGCTGTTCCAGAGCCGTATTCGCTGGTAGCGGGACAGGATTCGAACCTTCGACGTTCGAGCTATGAACCCCGAGGGGGTGATGGATCAGTGCGGTTGGGACGCCGCGTGTTTGGGGAGGCCGAAGACCACGGCGAAGGAGGCGAACGTCAGCAGGATGGTCACCGCCGTGACGGAACGGATTGCGGTGAGGGCGGTTTCGGGGGTGTCGCCGAGGGCGAAGGTGCTGAAGAAGATGGTGCCCAGGACCGCCACGCCTAGGGCGGCCGCGCCCTGCTGGAAAGACTCCAGCAGGCCGGAGGCGGAACCTACCTCGTGGTCCTCGAGGTCGCCCACGATGATGCCGAAGAGGGGGACGAAGATGACGCCCATGCCGAGGCCGTAGAGCAGTAGGGCGGCCGACAGGGCCGGCGGGCTCGGGGCCGTGGTCGCGCCGAACTGGAAGAACAGGGCGATGAGGCCGAGGAGCATGCCGGTCAGGCCGAGGTGCAGGACCTTGCGGCCGAGCCTGGGGGCCAGGACCGCGCTGACGCCGGAGCCGAGGAACGCGCCGACCGCCCAGGGGGCCATGGTCAGGCTGGCGCGCAGGGCGCCGTAGCCCAGGCCCAGCTGCAGGAACAGGCCCACCGCGAGGGAGAAACCGCCGACGCCGCCGAAGAACACGGTGACGAAACCGATGCCGGACGAGTACGACCGCTTGGCGAACACGCTCAGCTCCACCAGGACGGTGCGTCCGGCGCGGGAGCGGCGAACCTGATCGAGGGCGAACAGGCCGAGCACCGGAATCGAGGCGGCGAGCATGGCCGACAGCCACCACGGCCAGCCCAGTTCCCGGCCTTCCACCAGCGGGTAGAGCAGCATGCCCATGCCGAGTCCCGCGACGATCGCGCCGCGCAGATCCAGGGTCAGCCCGGGCATCGGAGCGGCGGCGGGCAGGATCCACACGCCCAGTCCCAGGGCCACCGCGCCGAGCGGCAGGTTCATCAGGAAGATCGCGCGCCACCCGGTGCCGAACAGATCGGCGTCGACGAGCAGTCCGGCCACGATCGGCCCCGCGATGGTGGCGATACCGATGAGCGGGCCGAAAGCCGCGTAGGCCCTGCCGAATTCGCGGCCGAACAGATCGCGGATCAGGCCGAAGCACTGCGGCACCATGACGGCGGCGAACAGGCCCTGTGCCACCCGGCCGATGAGCAGGGCATCGATCGAACCCGCGACACCGCACACCAGGGAGGTGAACAGAAATCCGGTCAATCCGATGAGCAGCACGCGCTTTCGGCCGTACATGTCACCGAGCCGCCCGCCGGTGAGCAGGCCGATCGCCATGGCCAGGGTGTACCCGGCGCTGAGCCACTGCACCGTGGCGGCCGAACCGCCGAGATCACCGCGAATCGCCGGCGCGGCGACGGTGACGATGGTGGCGTCGAGCAGATTCAGCAGCGTGGCGGACAGGATCGCCACCAGCCCGAGCCAGCGGCGCGGCAGCGGAGCGGCGGAAGTGGTTGTGGACGTGGATATTTCGACGGCGGGTTCGGTCGTGATGGTCACTGGTGTCTCCGGGGCTGAGATGGCGAACGGGTGCGAGGCGCGGTGCGGGGGCCGACCCCCGCACCGCGAAAAGCGTTGGCGCGGTGACTACTCGGCAGATCAGGAGAAGTCGGCGAGGTGGTCGCCGACCCACTCGGCGTATCCGCGCGGGGCGTGCCCGGTCAGCTCGGCGACGAGCTCGTTGACCGGCGCGGGCTTTCCGACCGTGGCGGCCATCAGATCGAAGAGCGCGTTGATGAACTCGGCGTCCATGAACTGCGCCATCTGCGCGCGCACCGGCGCGTCGTCCAACTCTTCGAAGACCAGCGGCCGATTCAGCGCCCGCCCGAGGATTTCGACCTGCTCGACCTGGGTGAGCGACTCCGGCCCGGTGAGCTCGTACACCCGCCCGGCGTGCCCGCCCGGCAGCACCGCCGCGACCACGTCGGCCACGTCGTTCTCGTGGATCGGGGCCGCCGCGGCCCGCCCGTACGCCGCGCGGATCACGTCGCCGCCCGCGAGCTGCATGGCGAAGGACAGCGAGTTGATGGCGGGGAAGAACAGTCGCAGGAACGTCGATTCGATCCCCGACGCCACGATCGCCCGTTCAACCTCGTGGTGGTAGGCCGCGATGACATCGGGCTGCCGCTCCGCGCCGTCCACCACAGCGCCCGAGGACAGGAACACGATGCGCCGGACCCCCGCGGTCCGCGCCGCGGCCAGCAGCGGGGTCACATCCATCTGGTACGGCAGCACCAGGAAGATCGCCTCGACACCCGAAAGCGGTTCCGCAAGAGCGGCTTCGGAGGCGAGGTCCCCCGCGACCACCTCGACGCCCGCGGGCATTCCCGCGGTCTCCGGCCGGCGGGTCAGCGCGCGCACCGGCAGCCCCGCGGCCAGCAGTGCGTCCACGGCCTGACGGCCGAAGTGAGCGGTGGCGCCGATAACCAAGTACATGAGCTTTTCCCTTCACAGCCGCGATCCGGTCGATCGCATGGCACGACTCTAACAGAACGGAATGATCTATTCCATTTCAATTTCGAACGTCGCCCGAAATTGACTCTGAGCTGCACTGATCGATCGAGACGCGCGGTCGTGTGGCGAAATCTGGAGCTACTCGGCCGCTGCGGGGGGCACCGGAACTGCCGCGAAGCGGGCGCGGGACGGCTGCCCGACGACCTTGTCTCACTGGCCATCCGACGATCGGGAGGTGTGCCTTGAAAACACCGTCCGCTTCATGCCGGGACGCCACGAAACCCCCGCTACGACACCGCATCCATGACATCGAAGTGGGTCGGCAATGCCGGCAGAACGCGAAAACGGCCCGGAACCAAGTGGTTCCGGGCCGTTCTGCCTAGTAGCGGGGACAGGATTTGAACCTGCGACCTCTGGGTTATGAGCCCAGCGAGCTACCGAGCTGCTCCACCCCGCGTCGGTGAAAAGAACACTACACACCGGGGGCCCGATATCCCAAAACGCGGCGCGCCGGGGGCCTGACCTGGTTGGTACCTTCTGGGGGTGCCGCCTTCACACGCCCGCAACACGCTGCCTATCCAGCGGGTGCGCGCCATCGTGGAGCTGGCCGAGCGGCGGGGGTGGGACGTCGGGGGAATACTCGACGACGTCGGGATCTCGCCGATCCTGCTGGCGGAGGGCAAGTCCCGTGTCACCGCGGACCAGGCCACGGCGCTGGTGCAGCGGCTGTGGCGGGACACCGACGACGAACTGCTGGGGCTCGGGCTGGCGCCGGTGCCGCGCGGGACGTTGCGGTTGGTGTGTTTCGCGTTGATGGGGGCGCCCTCGCTCGGCGAGGGGATTCGGCGGTTCGAGAGTTTCCGGCGGTCGCTGCCGGGGATTCCGCCGTTGGCGCTCACCGTCTCCGGGGACGAGGCGCGGGTCGGGTTCGATCTCGGCGGCATCGTCCACCCGGTCGGGCTGATCATCGACACCATGCTGACCATCACCCACCGCTATCTCAGCTGGGCCGGCGGGCGGCGACTGCCGCTGTTGCGCGTCGAGGTGCCGTACGCGGAGGATCCCGAAATCGATGACTACGACTCGATTTTCGGGGCGCCGGTGCGCTTCGGCGCGGCCGCGCCCGCACTGGTTTTCGACGTGGCGCTGCTGGACGTGCCCGTCGACCGCAGCCAGGACGAACTGGCGTCGTTCCTGCGCAACGCGCCCGCGGGGGTGCTGGGCACGCGCGACTACTCGGTCTCGCTCGCCGCTCAGGTGCGGCGCGCCCTCGAACGCGGGCTCTCCGGACCCTGGCCGAGCGCGGACGACATCGCCGCCGAACTCGCCATGAGCCCGCAGACCCTGCGCCGCAGGTTGCACGACGAACACACCTCGGTCACTCGGATCCGCGAGCAGATCCTGCGCGACGCCGCCATCGCGAGCCTGGTGCGCGGGGACGAGACCGTCACCGCGCTGGCCCGGCGGCTCGGGTTCTCCGAGGCCAGCGCGTTCTCGCGGGCCTTCCGGCGCTGGACCGGCAGCCCGCCCGGGTCGTACCAGCACTAGCGCGCACACCCCCACTGGACGCTCGAGCACTACGGTCAAGAATTCGAGCGAGCCGGTCATTGGCGCGACGGCAATACCGTCCTACCGTTCGATCAGAGCCGACACGAACAGAGGAGTTCAACTCGTGGCCCTGCATCGCTCGCCGTGGATGGACGAGGACCTGGACGCGCTCGCCGATCTGGCGCGCCGCTTCTTCGAAAAGGATTGCGCCCCCAACGAGGACCGGTGGGGACGGCAGCACCACGTCGACCGTGAGCTCTGGAACCGCGCCGGCGAGCTCGGCCTGCTGTGCCTGAGCATCCCCGAGGAGTACGGCGGTGGTGGCGGCACCTTCGCGCACGAGGCCGTCGTGCTGGCCGAGCAGGTGCGCGGGCTCGCGCCCAGCCTCGGCAACCCCGTGCACAGCGGCATCGTCGCGCACTACCTGCTCGCGTATGGCACCGAGGAGCAGAAGCGCGAATGGCTGCCCAAGATGGCCTCCGGCGAGATCGTCGGCGCCATCGCCATGACCGAGCCCGGCACCGGCTCGGACCTGCAGTCCATCAAGACCAAGGCGGTCAAGGACGGCGACGACTACGTCATCAACGGCGCCAAGACCTTCATCACCAACGGCTACCTGGCCGACCTGGTGATCGTGGCCTGCAAGACCGGTGAGGGCAAGGGCGCGGACGCGGTGTCGCTGGTCCTGGTCGAGACCGCGCGCGAGGGCTTCCGGCGCGGGCGCAACCTGGAGAAGATCGGCCAGCACGGGCAGGACACCTGCGAGCTGTTCTTCGACAACGTCCGGGTGCCGCAGACGCACCTGCTCGGCACCGTGGAAGGCATGGGCTTCATCCAGCTCATGCAGCAGCTGCCGCAGGAACGCCTGATCCTGGCCGTCATCGCCGCGGCCGCGATCGAGAAGACCGTCGAGGTCACCCTGGCCTACACCAAGGAGCGGGAGGCCTTCGGCAAGCCGGTCTTCGCCTTCCAGAACACCCAGTTCACCCTCGCCGAGTGCGACACGATCAAGACCATCGCCTGGAGCTTCACCGACGACTGCGTCGCCAAGCACCTGCGCGGCGAGCTCGACGTGCCCACCGCCGCCAAGGCCAAGTGGTGGCTGACAGAGCAGCAGTGCAAGGTCGCCGACGAGTGCCTGCAGCTGTTCGGCGGCTACGGCTACATGGCCGAGTACCCGATCTCCCGGATGTACGCCGACGCCCGCATCCAGAAGATCTACGGCGGCACGAACGAGATCATGAAACTGATCATCGGGCGGACGCTGTAGGTCGACGCGACCGGCTCACGGCCCGGGACCACACGGTGGTTCCGGGGCCGTTCCACGTCGAAGGGGGCCGACCCCATCGAGGCGGAACGGGAGTCATCCGCTCGACTCGGTTCGGACCTACCTTGGTCATGACGGACAGGACCGGGAGGAGCAACGACGATGAGCCTGCATCACCAGCTAGTGGAAGTGGCGGCTGGAATGGACGTGCCGGAAGGATTTCGTGCAGATGCGAAAGGCGACGTGATCGTCGTGTCTCCGCAGCGGCCCGAACACTGGAATCTCATCCTGGAGATCGCAGTTCGCGTCCGGCTGGCGGATCCGACGCTTCTCACGACCTCGAATGTGAAGATCGCGCGCACCGGGGACAACGACAAAGCCCCCGATGTAGCGATATTCCGCAAAGACGCCGAGCTGCACGCACGCAACGCGCTGGCGTTCTTCGAGGTGGTCTCACCGAGCAGCGTCGAGGCCGACTACATCGACAAGACCGCCATCTATGCCGCGGCCGCCGTCGCCGAGTACCTGATCGTCGATCCGGCCCGCGAGACATGGACACTGCTCACGAACCCCGTCGACGGCGCGTATCAGGTCACAACCACGAAGCCGATCGCGACACCGGTGCGGGTAGCCGGCATCGAGTTCGAATTGGGATGACGGCGAACTGTCGCGCTGCCGATCAGAATCTGATCATCGGGCGGACCCCCCGGCGGAACGCAATTGCCGCTTCCGGACCCGGGCCGAGGCCGTGATCAGGCGCAGGGCCATGCCGAGCAGAAGCAGGTTGCCCAGCATCTGAACCAGGACGAAACCCTTGGACAGCTGCGTCACCGCGACGATGTCGCCGAAACCGACCGTCGCGAAGACCGTCACGGTGAAGTAGAGGGCGTCGAGTTTGGTCAGGGCCGCACCGAAACTCGCGGAATCGGCCAGGGACAGTAGGTAGTAGATCGTCGCGAAGGCGATCAGGTAGGCGCCGAAGACCGTGGCGAGGGCCTCGGCGGCCTGCTCGAACGGGCGATCCACCCGCAGAATGCGATTCACCTGCCAGGCGCACAGCGCGAACACCAGCGCCAGGCCGACGACCAGCAGCACCACCGCCGGGACGTCGTCGAGCTGATCGAACGGCAGCACGAAGTACGCGACGGTGAAGGCCGTCAGGACCAGGGCCGGGCGCAGCATCACACGGTAGATCGGCCGGCGCCCCGACCCCGAATTTCTGCTCTCACCAGGCTGTTTCGACATGGGGTGATGCTACGGCGGCGAGCGCCCGCGCCGTGGTACCCGGAATCGCGGGTGTCGAGGCCGCGTTCGGGGTCAGCAGTTGCGAGAGCGCACGGTGAACGCTGCGGGCACGTGCGTCCAATCGAACGTCGTCGCGCTGGGATGGATCGTCTCGGCCAGGAACTGCACCCGCTGGGCCACGGCGGCAGGATCGGCGTCGGCCGCCAGGGCCGGGGGCACGCTGTCGGCCCCGGTCGCCACCGTCAGATAGCGATTGGCGCAGTAGGACGGCAGATTTGGATCGCCGAGCCAATCGGCGGCCTGATCATCGAAGATCACGAACCAGGGGCGCAGGCGCGCTTCGTATCTCGTGCGCGGATCACCGTTACCGGCGGCCGAGGACATGGCGGGGAACATCATGGCCTGATCCGCCTGCCCGGCGGCGGCCAGCCTATCGAGATGGTTCGCGTACTCCTGTTCGGTCGGCACGTTGTCGAGTTCGTAGTCCGCCAGGGTGTTCTCGACGGTGCCGGTGATCGGATAGAGAATGAACTTGCCGCGCAGCTGATTCCAGGTGGGCCAGCCCGTGGTGGTGACCGCCTCGTCCAGGGTCTCGTGGGCGGAACCGAGGAGATCCGCGGGCGCGAACACCCTGTTCCGTCCGAGGTGATCGGCGACGAGGCTGTCCAACTGGGCGGGGCCCATGCCCGCGCGACCGCGGAAGCCCCACTTCAACTCGATCTTGAGATAGACCGGGTCGTGGCCGGGATTGCTGTCGCTCCACGCCCGCAGCGCGTCCAGGCAGCGGCTGAAATCGCCGCTGCCCCCGGCGGATCCGGAACCACCGGCGCTGCCGGACAGCGCCGAACTCCCGGACAGCGCCCCACTCCCGGAGCTGCCCGCGCCGGCCGAGCCCGGCGCGGACGCGCAGTTGTTGTCGTTCGCCAGCGGGTTGGTATGGCTGACGATCCATCCGCGCTCACCGCCGTAGGTGGTGTAGACGTCGAGTTCCAGCAGCCGCGCGCCGGTGTTCAGGACGTCCGCGATCGACGCGCCCTTGGTCCGCTCGTAGGCGTTGTGCAGGCCCGACACCGCGACCTCGTTCAGCGGTACGGCGTCGAAAGCCGAACTGTCCGCGCGGGTGGTCACCGGGGCCGCCAGCGCCGAGCCGGTGCAGACGATCGCGGCGATCGCGGCGGCGGCCAATGCCGTTCCCGCCGTTCGCCTCTCCCGTGGTTGTCGGCGAACCAGCTCGGGCGTAACGGCTTTCATACGGTCTCCTACACGGCGGGGTCGGCGTCGGTCCTCCCCCGCGCGGTAGTAAACATGATCAACGTCCGCGCCGTTGGTCGATTGACCAGATTGCGTGCGCCCGGCTGTCGCGAGGGCCCGGACCGCCGCGCGCGGCCTAGACTCGCGCCCATGCGCATCGCCATCATCGGAGGACACGGGCAGATCGCCCTGCAGCTCAGCCGGATCCTGAGCGAGCGGGGCCACACGGTACGGGGCGTCGTACGCAATCCCGCGCACGGCGCGGACATCGAGGCCGCGGGCGGCGAACCACTCGTGCTCGACCTCGAGCGGTCCGACGCCGAGACGCTGGCGACCGCCCTCGCGGGCACCGACGCCGTGGTGTTCGCCGCGGGCGCGGGCCCCGGCAGCGGCCCCGACCGCAAGTACACCGTCGACCGCGACGGCTCGATCCTGCTCGCCGACGCCGCCGTGCGCGCGGGCATCGGGCGCTTCCTCCAGATCTCCACCATGGGCGCGGGCAAACCGCCGGCGGGCGGCGACGAGTCCTGGATCGCCTACATCGACGCGAAAACCCAAGCGGAGGACGACCTTCGCGGCCGCGACCTGGCATGGACGATCCTGCGCCCGGGACGACTGACCGACGAACCGCCCACCGGACAGGTCCTGCTCGCGGACAGCGTTCCGGCGGGCAGCATTCCGCGCGCCGACGTCGCCGCCGTGCTCGCCGAACTGCTGATCACCGGCGCCGGATCGCAGCGCACCCTCGAATTGATCAGCGGCACAGCCGGTATCGACAAGGCGGTGGCGGAGGCCGACGGACGGCGCGGGTGATCAATCGACCCGGAAGTCCGCCATCATCGCGATGTCCGGCGACGCACCGCTCACGGCGGTGGTGGTGCTCGGGCTCGACTCCCACGAACTGGTCGCGGAGATCTACTCGGTGACCGGTCCCGAGAAGCTGACGCGGGTGCGGGCGACCGCGCCGATCCGGCCGTGCGACTGAACGTCGTTCACCCGCGAAGCCGGCGCGGTCCCGCGCTAGGGCGTCGGCGCCCCCGGGATCGGGCAGGCGTCGACCGCCTGCGCCACGACCTGGGGTTCGGCCGCGAGCTCGGGCCGCGCGCCCAGCTCGTAGTCCGCACCGGTGATGACCCCCGCGCCCGCCAGCCCGTCGAGCTCCGCCGCGTCGAAAACCCTTCCCCGGCTGAGGAATCGGTACCCCTCGGGAGCTTCAAGGCTGAAGCCCGAGCCGCGGCCCGGCACCATGTCCAGCACCAGCTGGGTGTGCTGCCAGGCCGCGAACTGCGGACCCGAGATCCACACCGCGACAGCGTCTTCCGGATCGGGAGCGGTGGTCGCCACGTCCCCGGCCGACAGGTTCAGATCCAGTATTCCCAGCAGGACGTCTCGATCGCCGATGACGAATTCGCCTGCCGGATAACACATCGGGGCCGAGCCGTCGCAGCAGCCACCGGACTGGTGCAGCATGAGCGGGCCGTGCGCGGCGCGGAGGCGACGGAGCAGATCCATCGCCGCCGCGGTGGCGCGCACCCGCCGGGGCGGAGTGGGCATCAGAAGAAGCCCTGGGCCTTCCCGGCGTAGCTGACCAGCAGGTTCTTGGTCTGCTGGTAGTGGTCGAGCATCATGCGGTGGTTCTCGCGGCCGATGCCGGACTGCTTGTATCCGCCGAACGCCGCGTGCGCGGGGTACTGGTGGTAGGTGTTGGTCCACACCCGCCCGGCCTGGATGTCGCGGCCCGCGCGGTAGGCGACGCCGCCGTCGCGGGACCAGACGCCCGCGCCGAGGCCGTAGAGGGTGTCGTTCGCGATCTTGATGGCGTCGTCGTAGTCGGCGAACGAGGTCACCGACACGACCGGGCCGAAGATCTCCTCCTGGAAGATGCGCATCGCGTTGTCGCCGGTGAACACCGTGGGCTGCACGTAGTAGCCGCCGGACAGGTCGCCGCCGAGGTCCGCGCGCTCGCCGCCGGTGAGCAGCGTGGCGCCCTCACCCTTGCCGATCTCGATGTACGACAGGATCTTCTCTAGCTGATCGTTGCTGGCCTGCGCGCCGATCATGGTCTCGGTGTCCAGCGGATCACCCTGGCGCACCGCCTTGGTGCGCACCACTGCCGCACTCAGGAACTCGTCGTAGATGTCCGCCTGGATGAGCGCGCGCGACGGGCAGGTGCAGACCTCGCCCTGGTTGAGCGCGAACATGGCGAAGCCCTCGAGGGCGCTGTCCTGGAAATCGTCGTTGGCGGCCAGCACGTCGGAGAAGAAGATGTTCGGGCTCTTGCCGCCCAGTTCCAGGGTGACCGGGATCAGGTTCTGCGAGGCGTACTGCATGATGAGCCGGCCGGTGGTGGTCTCACCGGTGAAGGCGATCTTCTTGATGCGCGGGCTGGACGCGAGGGGCTTGCCCGCCTCGACGCCGAAGCCGTTGACGATGTTCACCACCCCGGGCGGCAGCAGATCGCCGATGACGCTCATCAGGAACAGGATCGAGGCCGGGGTCTGCTCGGCGGGCTTGAGCACCACCGCGTTTCCGGCGGCCAGCGCGGGGGCGAGCTTCCAGATGGCCATCAGGATCGGGAAGTTCCACGGAATGATCTGCCCGACAACGCCGAGCGGCTCGTGGAAGTGGTAGGCGACGGTGTCGCTGTTGATCTCGGAGATCGAACCCTCTTGGGCGCGAACGGCTCCCGCGAAGTAGCGCAGGTGATCGATCGCGAGGGGGATGTCCGCGGCCATGGTCTCGCGAATGGGCTTGCCGTTGTCCCAGCTCTCGGCCAGGGCGATGGCCTCGAGCTGTTCTTCCATCCGGTCGGCGATCCGGTTGAGGATGACCGAGCGCTCGGCGACCGAGGTCTTACCCCAGGCCGGGGCGGCGGCGTGCGCGGCGTCCAGGGCGAGTTCGATGTCCTCCGCCGTGCCGCGCGCGACCTCGCAGAAGGTCTGGCCGGTGACCGGGGTCGGGCTCTCGAAGTACTGCCCCTTGACGGGCGCGACCCATTCGCCGCCGATCCAGTTCTCGTAGCGGGACTGGAAGGACATGGCGGCCCCGTCGGTGCCGGGGCGGGCGAAGACAGTCATCGAAGGCTCCTGGATCTGCTGACGATAGTGCGGGGTCAGGTGTGATCCAGAACGCTACGAGCGGGCATGTTGCAGCACCGTTGCAAGAAATTGGTCAGATGCCCAGCTTGCGGTCCAGGAGCGCCAATTGCGCTTCCACCTGCGCGTACATCGGCGAATTCCGGTCCAGCGAGGTGAGATAGGCACACCAGGCGGCGATATCGTCGCGACCGTCCGCCGACGCGGTCCAGCGCGCGAGCAGGCGGCGATCACCCACCGCCAGCAGGGTCGCCCGCACCCGGGCGTGCAGTCCGGCCCGCACGTCGGCGATGCCCGGCGCGAGCGAACGCGGCAGCACCGCACCCGGATACGCCCGCAGCGCCGCCGCGGCATCGCCCCGGGCCAGGGCCCGGCGCACCGCGCCGATGTCGGTGTCCACCGGCGCGAGCAACCGGTACGGCCGCGAGCCGAGCACGCTGGCGCCCACTATCTTTCGCACCCGCGACAGCTCCGCGCGAACCGTCACCGGATCGAGTTCGGACTCGTCCAGGAGCATCGCCAGATGGTCCGCGCTCAATCCCTCGGGATGCTCGGCCAGCAGCACGAGGATCTCGGCGTGCCGCTGGGACAGGCGAATTCGCTCACCGTCCACCGTCAGCACCGGCCGGCCCGGGCCGAGCACCTGCAGCCGCGCCGAGGCCGGTTCCGGCGACGGGAGCGCACCGAGCAACCGCAGCCGCAACTCCGACTCCGCCGCGACCACGGTCGCCCGGATCAGCGACAGCACCTCCGGCGCGGCGACCCGCGGGCCGCCGGTGATGTCGATCGCGCCGATGATCTCCCCGCTCAGCGGATCGTGCACCGGCGCGGCCGTACAGCTGAACTCGTGCACCACCCGGCTGAAATGCTCGGCCCCGAAGATCTGCACGTGATGATCCAGCGCCAGCGCGGTCCCCGGGGCGTTGGTCCCGACCCGGTCCTCACTCCAGTCCGCGCCCTCCACGAAGTTCATGCCGGTGGCCTGGTCCTTGACCTTCGGATCGCCCTCGACCCACAGCAGCCTGCCCTGCGCGTCACTGATCGCCACCAGCAGACCGGCCTCCGCGGCGTCCTCCACCAGCAGCTTCCGCACCACCGGCCGGATCAGCGAGGTGGGATGGGTTTCGCGATAACGCCGCAGATCCGGCCCCGCCAACTCGACCGCTCCGCCGAAACCGTCCGGGTCGACCCCGTTGCTCCGGCTGCGCCGCCACGAGTCCAGCACCACCGACCGCACCGAATCACCACACGGCCGAACCGTCGGCAGAGCGTTCCCCGCGAGGAAGGAACTGTGCGCGACGGACATCCGCGACGCCAACTGCTCGACGTCGTCGCCCGCCCGGACCGCGACCCACGGGCTGCCCTGCGCGAGTGTGCTCAATCGTCGTCCTTCACATCCGCCCCGTCCCCCACTGTAACGCCGGTCACGGTCATGATGGCCCGGTTACATCCCTTGGTTGCCGATGACCACCTCGCCGCCCGGGACCGTGCGACCGACCCGGGGCACATCACCGCGACCGTCCGTCCGCACGTGGGACGATTCACAAATTCGACAGGTCCGTACATCCGGACCGAGCGCACCACGTAACGTGCCGGGTAGGCGGAGTTGACCCGAGTCATTCGGATACGGCAACCCGGCGTGGCCCCGGGAAGTACCAACGATGACTTCTGTACAGCAATCCAATACGGTCGACCAGGGCGAGTTCAGTACCGCTCGTGCGGCCGAAAAAGCCGCTATCACCAGGCAGAACGCGTTGGCCAGCCGGACGGTCGCCAGTCATGCCCACGACGCCGAGGACTGCCGGTACCTGCTCGAGATGCTCGGGTTGGACGGGTCCGCGCCCGAGGAGTAAGCCGGGGCGCGTCAGCGCGCCGAGGCGCGGTGGGCGTCGGTCCAGCGCCGGCTTTCGTGCACCAGATCCCGTGCCGGGCGCAGTCGCAGATCCTGATAGTTCGCCAGCGCGGCCACGGCCCGGGAGCCGAGCACCCCGTCGCGCAGGCACTCGTCCAGTGCCAGGGCGTCCGCGGCGGCGGCCCGATGGCCCGTCGATATCGCCGGAGTCACCGTGTGCGCGGCGGCGCCCATGAGCCCGATCCTGCCGTTCGTGATCCGTTCGGGCAGATAGTCACCGGACGGCGTGCCGAACGCGGTGCCGCGCTCGAGGCAATCGACGATGGCCCCGCGCCAGGGATCGGGCCAGGTGCGACGGGCCGTGTCGATCAGCTCCGCGGACAGACCCGGCGGAAAGTGTTCCGGCTCCAGGCCGTGCAGAATCTTGCCCTCGCGCAGGCACCCGAGCTCCTCCAGCAGCGCCATGCGCGTGGGGTCGTGCCAGACGAACGCCGTGGTGCGCAGCCCTTTCGACGGCCGGAGACCGCTCAGACCCGGCAGCGCGACGGCCGTGAGCAGCTGATCGCCCGCCCGCAGCGGCTCCGCGCCCGGCAGTGACGTGCCCGCCGGCAGCGCGGTCTCGGCGATCCAGCCGCGCCAGGTCAGGAATCCGGTGTAGTCGGTGAGCACGTGGCCCGGGTCGACGGCCGCCCGGACCAGGCTGTGATCACCGTCCGCGCCGATCAGCACGTCGGCCTCGAACTCCTCCGAACCCGTTGCGGCGAACGCGAAATCATCGTCCTGATCCACCTTGGTGACATCCACGCCGAGCCGCAGATCGAGCCCGATGACCCGCCCGGCCACCTCGGCCAGCCACCCGTGCAGCGCGTTGCAGCCGACCGACGGGCGATGGCCGTAGATGTGCGCGAGCGCGTCCTCCGGCTCCTCCCCGGTGACCGCGCACAGCCCCAGATAGTCGGCGCCCAGTCCGGCGCGACCGTCGAAGGTGTCCCGCGACTCCAGCACCGTCGTCCGAATCCCCCTGCGCGCCAGGGCGATCGCGGCGGTGAGCCCGCCGATGCTGCCGCCGACCACGATCGCGCTTCCCTTGCCCCGCACGCACTGACCTCCTGGTCGCAGCACCACCCGCCCGGTCCCCCACCGCACCGGGCGGTAGTTGCCGGAAACCATACCGGCGGTGGGCGAAAAACCCGTCGAGCCCCGGGACGACATTCGTACGCTGAAAAGTTGCTACATCGCCACCGATCCGCGAAAAGTGCATCGAAAACGACACTCAATGAACAACGCGAACAGTCGGTTTCTGGCTAAGATCAGCCGCAGCACACTGTAAACGGCGGTCCAGGACGCGATCTCCGCACCGCCGGCACTCGGAGAAGAGGCTTCGTCGCATGAACTTTCAGAAGAGTCACGAAGACAAAGAGTTTGCCGGGATTTCGCGGAAGATGACTTCGGTAGCCGGCGCCGGCGGCCGCATCATTCTCGGACCGGTTCCGAACATCACGCGGGACATCGGGTCGATTCCCGACCACCCGGTCGCACCCATCCCCGACTGCCCGCGAGAACGGTAGGCCCCCGGCGACATCCGGCTCGGCGCCGACTCCCACGACAACCGCAAACGCGAAAGTGGCCCGGAACCATTCGGTTCCGGGCCACTTTCTTAGTAGCGGGGACAGGATTTGAACCTGCGACCTCTGGGTTATGAGCCCAGCGAGCTACCGAGCTGCTCCACCCCGCGTCGGTGAACACAACATTACACACGGCTGCGTAGATGGGGCAAATCGCTAGGTCAAAGGCCGTTTTCGGGTTGTGAAGAGATGATCAAGAGGTGACCCGGGGACCACACACCCCGGGCACGCGGGACGCCGATCCGGGCGTCGCGGCACACCCCGGGAGTGACAAACCGCACCCCGGCGCGCGTGCGCGCGCCCGTCCCCACCCGATACGCCCGAAAAACGTGACCGCCCCCGCAATAACGTCGTGATACACATCACATCACAGGCGTATAACAGACCGGTCGGGATACGAAAATGCAGCATAGCCAACCTGCATGAACCCTGTTTTCAGGGTTATTCGCTTCATGCAATTCTGGAGTTATCAAGACGTGATCTGCCGAGATTTACTCGTTATCGTCTGTCTCGGCCCGGATCAAACCTGAGATGGGCTCCGAACCGAACCGCTGCACGTCGGAAACCCTGTCCCGCGGTTAGGTGCCACGACCTCCTGGGGACAGGGACACGGACGATTCGTCGCCGGGTTGGCAGGCGCAGGGAGGGAAACCACCATGAAACAGAACCGGAAGATCAACTCCCGCGTCCTCGGCCTCGCGGCCGTGACCGGCGCACTTGTTGCCGTCCCGTTCGGCTTCTCCGCCACCGCGTCCGCTGCCCCCGCACACGACTGGGACGGCGTCGCCCAGTGTGAGAGCGGCGGCAACTGGGGCATCAACACCGGCAACGGCTACTACGGCGGACTGCAGTTCTCCCCCGGCACCTGGGCCGCCAACGGCGGCACCGGCATGGCCCACCACGCCAGCAAGGAAGAGCAGATCCGCGTCGCGGAGAACGTGCTCGCCACCCAGGGCGTCGGCGCCTGGCCGCACTGCGGCCGCTACCTGCGCGCGGGCGTCTCCGAGCCCGAGGTCGCCGCCGTTCCCGAGCCGGTCGCCCCCGCCCCGGTGACCGTCCCCAACGACAAGCAGGCCCTGATCGATCAGGCCAAGAACGTCGCCGGCGGCCTCGCCGAGCAGTTCGGCGTCCAGGGCCAGTACCACCAGATCCTGGATCAGAACGCCGCCCTCATCGAGTCCTGGGGTCGCTGAGATCAGACTTCCTTCCCCATACCGGAAGAAGTGAAAAGCGCTGCCGTCGAATTCGACGGCAGCGCTTTTCGTTGCCCGGAGGGCATCCGGGCCAGGTCATGGGCTCTCGCTCACCCGCGGATGAGCGAGAGCCCGGGTATCAGCTACCCGCCTTCTCGTAGGCGTCGACCGCGCGCTGCAGGTTCTCCAGCGCCTTACCCAATTCGCCCAGATCGCCGGAACGCTGCGCGTTGCCCACGGTCGCGAGCGCGTCGTCGATCTGCTTGATGGCCGCTTCCTTACCGGGTGCCGGGGCCGTACCGCCGTTGTTGTTCGGCGGCGTGGTCCCCTGATTGGGCGGGACGACCACCTGCCCCGGTTGATCGGTCGCCGCGCTGCCGCTGCCGGGCAGCACCTTGTCCAGGGCCTCCTTGACGGTCGCGCCCATGCCGACCTTGTCCTGGTAGCTGGCCAGCACCTTCACCAGCTGCGGGAAGGACGGCGCGTTCGAACCCGCCGAATTGCGTTCCAGATACCAGGGTTCGACGTAGAGGATGCCGCCGTCTCCCACGGGCAGGGTCAGCAGATTGCCGAACCGGCCACGAGGGTCCGGGGCCGGTGACCAGGCCTCCTTCCCGCTGGGCTGGGTGCACGACGTCGTGCGTGCCCCCGACGCGGCCGCCGGC